>DAWBYD010000027.1:0-10877 GCA_052278285.1 Collinsella sp.
GACACAATGTTCCCGCGTGGATTTTGGTCGATGGACGCGAGCGCCAGAGCGATGGTGGTGAGCCGAGCCGCACGAGCGGTATGCCGACGCTCGAGGTTTTGCGCGGCGCGGAGCGCAAAAATGTTTGCTGCGTAGTGACGCGCTATTTTGGTGGCACGCTGTTGGGGCCTGGTGGCTTGGTACGCGCCTATACCGCGGCGACGCAGGCGGCGGTGGCCGCGGCTCAGGAGGCCGGGCAGATCGTTGAGATGACAAGCGTCGTGCCGGTTGACGTGCATGTGGCCTATCCGCAGTACGAGCAGGTGCTTCGTTTGGCGCAGGATTCGGGTGCCAAGGTTTCGGATACCGATTACGCGGATGCCGTGACACTTCATTTGGTGTTTAAGGCGGGGGAGCAGGAGCCGTTTTGCGCTAAGATGCGCGAGCTTATGGCGGGGCGTGAGGAGATTGAGGTCGGAGCTCCCGAATTTGCCGAGTTCTAACGGCGACGGCCGGCGTGCTTTTGGATGGATCCAAAGCGCGCCGGCCGTCGTTTTGCTGTTGCTGTCGATTACTCGGCGAGCTGCTTTAGCACATCGCAGGCGATCTCGACGGCATCGTCGATGCAGCCGGGGCAGCTGCGAAGCGGACCCTTGTCCGATCCGATACCCTTGAGCGTGCCGCAGACGGTCGTCGTGTTCTTCTCGCCAAAGCGCTTGGCGATTTCGCGCGACAGCTTGTATGTCTGGCCTTTGGTCTTGGGGTTTTCCATGCCGTCGCTCATTACAAAGCCCATGATGGCCACGGCGCCCGAGATGGCGCCGCAGGTTTCGGTCATGCCGCCCATGCCGGCGCCAAAGCCCTCGGTGAGGGTAAAGGCGACCTGGGGGTCGAGCCCGACGGCGGGCGCGAGCGTGCAAGCGACGGTCTGGGCGCAGTTAAAGCCGCGGGCGTGATATTCGGCAGCTTGAGCCTGACAGGCGGTGATGTCGAGCTGTGCCGTATCGATTTGCTTCATCGTTGTCTCCTTGGTCACGGTGTACCCGCCTATGGTACCCGTGACGGGGCATGTAATCATCGAGAGCTTCATGTATGCCTCGTTTTTATCTGTCGAGCAAATGCCCAAAGCTTGAGATAAATACCCCTGATCAATTTGTCCCTTAACCTACCTTGGGGATGGGTTGAGAGGGGTGCGGGGTAGCGGTATCGTGAACCGGATAAAACGTAACCCAGGCAAGGGAGCTAGATATGAGCGAGCAGACCATCGGTACTACATGTGTTCAGGGCGGCTATCACCCGGGAGATGCCGAGCCGCGCCAAGTGCCCATCTACCAGTCCACCACGTGGAAGTACGACACGTCCGAGCACATGGGCAAGCTGTTTGACCTGGAGGAGTCGGGCTACTTCTACAGCCGCCTGCAGAACCCCACGTGCGATCTGGTTGCCGCCAAGATCTGCGAGATGGAGGGAGGCGCCGCCGCGATGCTCACGAGCTCGGGCATGGCTGCGAATTTCCTCGCGATTTTTAATGTGGCCGGTGCCGGCGATCATGTGGTCGCGAGCTCTGCCATTTACGGCGGTACGTATAACCTGCTCGCCCACACCATGGGCCGCATGGGCGTGACCTGCACGTTCGTCGCCCCCGACTGCACCGATGAGGAGCTCGAGGCAGCCTTTGAGCCCAATACCAAGCTCGTCTTTGGCGAGACGATCGCCAACCCCGCCCTTGCCGTGCTCGATATTGAGCGCTTTGCCAAGGCCGCGCATGACCACGGCGTGCCGCTGATGGTCGACAACACCTTCCCGACGCCCGTGATGTGCCGTCCCTTTGAGTGGGGCACCGACATCGTTACGCACTCCACCACCAAGTACATGGATGGACATGCTGCCTACCTGGGCGGCGTGATCGTCGACCACGGCCAGTTTGACTGGATGGCCCATGCGGATAAGTTCCCGGGTCTCACCACGCCCGACGAGAGCTACCACGGCGTGACCTATGCCGAGAAGTTTGGTCGCGAGGGTGCCTTCATTACCAAGGCAACCGCGCAGCTCATGCGCGATCTTGGTCCTATGCAGAATCCGCAGGCGGCCTTCTTCCTGAACAGCTCGCTCGAGAGCCTGCATGTGCGCATGCCGCGTCATTGCGAGAACGGCCTGGCCGTTGCCAAGTTCTTGCAGAGCCATCCCAAGGTGCGCTTCGTGAGCTATCCGGGCCTGGAGGGCGACAAGTACTACGACCTGGCTCAGAAGTACATGCCCAACGGTACCTGCGGCGTGGTGAGCTTTGGCTTTAACGGTGGTCGCGCGGCGGCCGAGACCTTTATGAAGAGCCTCAAGCTCGCCCAGATCGCCACGCACGTTGCCGACGCCCGCACTTGCTGCCTGCATCCTGCTAACGCTACGCATCGCCAGATGAACGACGAGGAACTCATCGCCTGCGGTATCTCCGCCGACATGGTGCGCCTGTCGTGCGGCCTCGAGGACACGGCCGATCTGATTGCCGACCTTGAGCAGGCGCTCGAGCAGTGCTAGGCTAGCGTTCGCATAAGGCGCCGATGCTGGCAGAAAGCTTCGGCGACCTTTAGTTCCGATTCCGTAGGCGGGACCCCAATCGCGACTGTTTGCAGGCGATTGGGGCCCCGTTTTTGCGTTGGGCCACTCGAAAGGATGGATATGGAGAAAACCGCAGAGCAGCTGCGCCGCGAGCACATTGCCCTAGAGGGCGACACCCATGGCAAGAACAAGTGGGCGATTCTGTTTACTGTGCTCATCATGACGTTTATGGTGTGTCTGGATTCGACCGTCGTGACCGTGGCGCTGCCCGTGATGCAAAAGGAGCTGGGCGTGGGCCTCGATCGCATTCAGCTGGTAAGCTCGGTGTATCTGCTTGCGACTTGCGTGGCTATGTTGCCGTTTGGCCGTCTGGGCGACGTACGCGGCAAGGTGAATGTGTTCCAGCTGGGCGTTATCGTCTTTTCGGTCGGTTCGCTGCTGTGCGGCCTTTCGGCCTCGCTCGAAGTTCTTATTCTGGCACGCATCGTTCAGGGCGTTGGTTGCGCGGCGGCCATGGCCAACAACATGGGTATCATCACCGAGTCGTTTCCGGCGCGCGAGCGCGGTCGTGCCATGGGCATTCTTGCGACCTTCGTGGCCCTCGGCATGATGTGTGGCCCCGTGCTCGGCGGCGTGCTGGTGGCAAGCTTTCCCTGGGAGAGCATCTTCCTCATCAACCTGCCCATTGGCGTCATCTCGTTTATCGTGGGGCTCTATACACTGCCGCATGTTAAGCCGGAGGCCGGCGAGCGCCCCATGTCCCTGATCGAGGCCGCTCGTCGCTGCTTTGCAAATTCGGCCTTCACCATCAACCTTGCCTGCATGCTCATCGTGTTCGTTGGTATTGGCGCATCCGAGTTTATTCTGCCATTCTATTTTCAGGACGCCCACGGCTTTGGTTCTGACATTTCCGGATTGCTCTTTTTGGCGCTGCCGATGGTGAATGCCTTTATCGGCCCGCTTTCGGGTACGGTTTCGGACCGTGTTGGCTGCGAGGGCCCCACGGCAGTCGGCTTGGGCGTGTATGTGTGCGGTCTCTTTGCAGTAAGCACGCTCGACGAGCACTCTTCTATCCCTGTGATCGTGTGCTGCGTCGCATTTATGTCGTGCGGTACGTCGATTTTCCAGAGCCCCAACAACTCGCTGTACATGGGCTCGGCTCCGCGCGAGGCACTTGGCTTTGCAGGTAGCTTGGGCAGTTTGGCGCGCTATGCGGGCATGGCGCTGGGTATTACGGCAGGTTCGCATATCCTCTATGGGCAGATGAGCGTGGCGATGGGCGAGGCCGTGACCAGTTTTGTTGCAGGCCGTCCGGATGTATTCCTCTTCGGCTTTCGCTCGGTGTTCTACGTGCTTATGGCTGTGGCCGCTGTGGGCTTTGCGCTTGCCATGGTGCGTTTGGTGAAGATGCGCGCCCGCCATTAGCGTGTTGGGAGGCTGTCTGCCACGATTCGCGCCGTCCCAAAAAGACTGGTTTGTGGTGCGATGCGGCTTGTGGGGCGGGCGGGGGTCGGTCCGTGGTAGACTATCGAACAACGTTTATTAATCGCGCGGTATCGTTGCCGCGAGAAGGGGTTGCGCCATGCAGGAGCTTGAGGATCGTATTCGCCATGACGGCATCGTAAAGGCCGGTAACGTCCTTAAGGTTGATGCCTTCCTCAACCACCAATGCGACGTTGAGCTGTTCGGCCACATGGGCGCCGAGTGGGCCCGTCTGTTCAAGGATGTCGAGATCAACAAGATCCTGACGATCGAGGCTTCGGGCATTGGCATGGCTTGCATTGCAGCCCAGCATTTTGGCGGCGTGCCGGTGGTCTTTGCCAAGAAGGCACAGTCCATCAACCTCGACGGCGAGCAGTATGCCACGACCATCTACTCCTTTACCAAGCAGAAGGAGTACCCGGTCATCGTTGGCAAGCGCTTCCTGTCCGAGGGCGACAAGGTCCTGATCATCGACGACTTTTTGGCCAACGGCTGCGCGCTCGAGGGTCTTATCAAGATCTGCGAGGCTGCGGGTGCCGAGGTATCCGGTATTGGCATCGCCGTTGAGAAGGGCTTCCAGGGCGGTGGCGATAAGCTCCGCGAGCGCGGCTTCCGTGTTGAGAGCCTGGCCCGTATCGCCGATATGGACTGCGATACCGGCGAGATCACCTTCGCCTAAGTGCGTAACACAAGCGATTGGTATGCGATGTGACAAAGGGACTTTCCCTTTGTCACATTTTTTGTATGAGGGGAGGTGTTGATATGGATGAGAACAAGATGGGATGGCGTGAGTATGCGCACTATGCCGAGATGTCGGTCGAGGAGTTGGCGCGCGATTGCGAGGTGCAGGTGTTTCGCGCGACGGGCCCGGGTGGGCAGGGCGTGAACACGACGGACTCGGCGGTGCGCATGAAACATGGGCCCACGGGGATTACCGTGACGGCGCGCGAGAGCCGCAGTCAGTTCCAAAACCGTAGCAGCTGCCTGCGTAAGCTGCGCGCTGAGCTTGAGCGTCGCGGGCGTCCACCGCGCCGACGCGTAAAGACCAAGGTGCCTCAGCGCTCTCGCCAGCGCAGGCTCAATGACAAGCACTTCAACGCCATTAAAAAGGCCAACCGTCGCAAGCCGGACGGGGAGGAATGATCTTCTCAATAAGTTGCGGTGAAATAGGGACTGTTTTGCGGCTTTAGCTGCATAAACAGTCCCTATTTCACCGCAACTTAGGGATGGCTAGTGGGTGGGGTGCCAGACCTCGAGGACGGCGGGAAGGATGTCGACCTCGATGCGCGAGGCGACAACGGGCTCCCCGTCGGCCTGGATGGGGTAGTCGGGCTCCTCAAAGGTGAGCTCGGCATGCCGACAGCGGCGCATGCGAACCGGTGGCAGCTTGGTATGGTGGCCATCTTTGGCCGAAAGGAACATGGGAAGCGCGACCGCGCGCGGAACGGGGCCGCAGGCGTAGCAGACGTCGAATATACCGTCACAGGGGTCGGCGTCGGGACAGATGCGATAGCCCGAGCCATAGGTAGGACCCAGCTGAATCGCCATGATGATCGCCCTCACGCGCTCGGCGGGCGCCCCGTCAAAGCTGACTGTCATGGGGTAGTTGCGATAACGTAGGCCAAACTGCTCAAGTCCCGAGAGAGTGTAGAGCGGCGCGCCCGTCAAGCCGGTCTTTTTGCGCAGCTCGGTGGTGCCAAGGCCGATGGCGGCATCGATGCCGACCGAAAGCGTCTGGTCGTAGTACTCAACGGTAGCCTCGCCGCTGCCGCTCGCAGGGCTCCACGAGCGAATGCGCCCGATGTCCTGACGCTGCAGCTCGCAGGTGAGCAGCGCGCCAAAATCCTTGCCGGAGAAATCGTCAATGCCGAGTGTTTGGGCAAAATCATTGCCGGAGCCCACGGGTAGGATGGCAAGAGCGGGGCGGGCGTCCGCCTTTTGCGTCATAAGCCCGTTGACGACCTCGTGAATCACGCCGTCGCCGCCAAGGGCGATAACGGTGCGATAGCCCTGAGCCTGTGCGGCCAGCTCCTTGGCGTGTCCCATGCGCTCGGTTAGTACCAGGTCAAACTGGGATGCGCGCGCGGTCATATCCAAAAAGCGTTGCAAGCGCTCGGCAACTTCATGCGCCGCACCCGACTGGGCGGCTGGGTTGGCGATGATGAGCGTGCGGCCAAAATCAGTTGCGTGCATGGGGCGACTCCCGGCGTATGACGTGACGGTGCGGTCGCGCTCAGGTCGAATTGCCCCCGATTGTGGCTGCACGTCGAATACTTACGTCTACTCTATCAGGTCGTTGTGGCGCTCGATAGCATCCGCTACCGTACCGCCCTCATCCACAATAAGCGAACGGCGCTTGGGTGAGATGATGCGCTGGGCGGGGTACACGCCGCGGTGTCCGCCGGTTAGGTAGCTGATAAAGGCCACGATGACAAAGAAGCCCGCGGCCGTGCCGTGGAACAGGTCGATGGCCATCATACAGGTAGTGATGGGCACGTTAAGGCCGGCACAGAACACGCCGAGCATGCCCTGCGCTGCCAGAAAACTGGGGGCGATTCCGACGAGGCAACCTATCCAGCCGCCGAGCGCCGCACCGATACCAAACAGGGGCGTGACCTCGCCGCCTTGGAAGCCGGCGCCCAGGGTGAGCGCCGTCACCACGAGCTTGATGGATGCGTCGGCAAGGGTCGTGTTACCGGAGAACCCGGCGCCCGAGAGCCAGGTGGCAAGGCCGGCATACTTCCAGGCGTCGAGCATCGCGTAGGCCACGAGCACCACGAGTGCGCCTATGAGTGCGCGAATAAGGTAATTGGTGATAAAGCGACCGTACAGGTTCTTGACGGTTCGAACCGACCAGGCAAAGAGGCGTGCCGTCAGACCGAAGATGATGGCGCTGATAACAACGATGACGACCGTTTTGGGCGTCATGGCGGGAACGCTGGCGATGACATTCGCTTCGTACTCGGTACCCAGGGCGAGTGATGTAAAGTAGCCGGTAAACGAGGCGACCAGGCAGTAGATGCCCGCCGTGTAGTCGATCTTGCCGATAAAGCACATCTCCATGCCAAAGAAAGCCCCGGCAAGGGGCGAGCCGAACACGGCGCCAAAGGCCGACGAGATGCCGGCGAGCATGAGGTCGTGGTGGTCATGCTTTTTGAGGTGGGCGAGGCGCGAGATGTTGCTGGCGATGGTGCCGCCAATCTGCACCGCGGCTCCCTCGCGACCGGCCGATCCGCCCGTTAGGTGCGTGAGCGTGGAGCAGATGAAGGTGAGGACGGCCATGCGCATATGGATGAGGCGTGTGCCCAGGGCGGAGTCAATGACCAGGTTGTTACCGCGTTTGGCGGCAAGACCGTGGTTTTTGTACACCCATGCGGTGGCAACGCCCACAACGGGAAGCAGCGCGTAAATCCACGCATGGTGCTCGCGATAATCGGTCGCGATATTCAACGAGGCCAAAAACGCCCAAGCGGCAACGCCCATGGCGAGCGAGACGATGACGACGAGTACGAGCAACTTGGCGCTCGCGAGTAGGTTGCGGGCGTTGCGGCGCGTGTCGGCTGCCAAGAGCTGCTCGGAACGGGTGAGCTGATGCCTGCCGGCCATGATGACGTCGTTCAGGGAGAAAAAACCGCCATCGTCGAGCGGCTGAGAATGATCCTGCGCCTCGTTTGCGCTTTCGGGTTTGTCGTTATGAGTCATACGTTCCTCTTTTAGGTTGCAACGCAAGCATTATAAAACGCGGTAAACGCGACGAGCCGGTGGGTTGGTTTCCATTCCGTTTCGCGGCCTGCAACCGACAGGTGTATTTGCGGGTACAGGCCAAGTCGCGGTCGCGCGTCGGGGGATTATACTGAGACAAGCATAAAGAATCGGCGTCCCTGTTGTGCGCCGTGGCATTAAGAGGTGCATATGGCAGAGAAACTCATTCCGCTGGAGGACGCGCAGTCGATTGTCCTGTCGCACGTTGCTCCGACCGATCTCGTCGAGATTCCCGTGTGGCAGGCCGCCGGTCTTCCCTTGGCCGAGGACGCGGTGGCCGATATCGACATCTCGCCGTTTGCCAACAGCGCTATGGACGGATATGCCGTGCGCTCGGCGGACTTGGCGCAGGCATCTGGCGAGGCGCCGGTGACGCTCGACGTTATCGGACACGAGGCCGCGGGCCATGTGTTTGAAGGCGCTATCGGCGCGGGCGAGGCAGTCCGCATCATGACGGGCGCGCCGGTGCCCGAAGGTGCCGATGCCGTGGTGAAATACGAGATCGTCGAGGTGCTCGACGGCGATGGCAACGAGGGCTCGCACGTTCGCTTTTCGGCGCCGGCCAAGGTGGGGGAGAACGTTCGCTCTGCTGCCGAGGAGGCCCATGCCGGCGATGTTGTGATGCGCGCCGGCGAGGTCGTGGCTCCGGCGGGCGCGGGTCTGCTGGCAAGCGCCGGATACGCGAGCGTGAAGGTGCACGCCGCCCCACGTGTGGGCATTATCTCGCTGGGGACGGAGCTGGTCGCGCCGGGTGAGCTGCCGGCGCGCGGGCAGATTCGCGATTCCAACTCCTCGGCTCTGATGGCTGAGGCACTCGATGCCGGGGCAGATCCGGTGTTCTTTGGCATCGCTCTCGATGATGAGCAAGCGATCGCCGAGCTGGTGCATCGTGCCGTGCAGGAGTGCGACTTTGTCATTACGAGCGGTGGCGCCTCGGCGGGCGATTACGATTTCGTGACGGCGCTCGTCCGGCGCGAGGGCGAGGTACTGTTTGACCGCATCTCGATGCGTCCGGGCAAGGCCATCACGTTTGGCTTGCTCGGGGGTAAGCCCTACCTGGGGCTTTCGGGCAATCCGGCCGCGGCGTATGTGGGCTTTGAGATGCTTGCCCGTCCGGCGATTCGCAAGATGCGCGGTTTTGCCGAGGTTGCGCGTCCCGTGCAGCAGGCGACGCTCACACACGGCGTGAAAAAGCGACAGCATCGCCGCTTCTTCGATCGCGCCACGGTTTTGCGCGACCCCGAGACCGGTGAGCTGTTGGTGACCGAGGCTAAGACACAGAATTCGGCGCTGCTTGGAACTATGCAGCGTGCGAACTGCCTGTTGCGTATTGACGAAGGACCGTGCGAGCTCAAGGCGGGAGATGCCGTGGGCGTTGTTCGCGTCGACCTGCCCGAGGGCGCCGTGTTGTAGGAGGAATGCTATGGAGCTGAAGATATCGATCGTGACGTGCTCGGATACGCGCGATCTTGCCCAGGACGAGGCTGGAGCCGCACTCGAGGAACTTATCGAGGCACAGGGCTGGACGGTCGCCTCACATGTGGTCGTGCGCGACGACGTCAGCGAGATCGGTGATGCCATTGTGGAAGCCGCCGATGAGTGTCACGCCAATGTCGTGCTCACCTGCGGCGGCACGGGGCTTTCGATGCGCGATGTGACGCCCGAGGCGACGCGTTCCGTCTGCGACCGCGATGTGCCGGGTATTGCCGAGGCAATCCGTGCGTACTCCATGACCAAGACGCGCCGCGCTATGCTCTCGCGCGCCGTGTGCATGCAACGTGGGCATACGCTTGTCATCAACTTTCCGGGATCCACGAAAGCTGCCCGCGAAAGTTGGGAGGCCGTGAGCGATCAGCTGGAGCATGCGGCTCAGATGACAGCGGGCGGCGGACACACCAAATAAACGCACTACCTGCGGCGGAGCGACCTCGCGAGTCTCTCCGCCTTTCTTATGCAACGACAGCGCGGTACGTCCTGCGACTATCAGCAAAAGAAAATAATCAAACGAGAAATCTTTATCACTGATATTATTCGCACGAAAGTATAATCTAATTACAGAATAAAGCTCGCGGCGGGGCGCCCGGGCGTAGCCTTCGAAAGGGTTGAACATGTTCGATATGGTTTCTCGCCGCGGATTCGTTTCGCTTTCTGCTGTCGCCGCTGCCGGCCTTGGTCTTGCCGGCTGTTCGGGCAGCAAGACGTCCGAGCCGGCCGGATCCGATGCCGGTTCTGCTAAGGTATCTTCCAAGAAGGAAACCGTCGGGCTGCAGGTCTTTGCTGCCAACTCGCTCGAGAAGGCTCTGCCCGAGGTTCAGGAGCTCTACACCGACCAGACCGGTACCACGTTTGCCGACACGCAGTTTAAGGCGTCCGGCGACCTTGTCGAGCAGATGCGCGCCGGTGCCGCCGTCGACGTGCTCATCACGGCCTCCAAGGGCACCATGGACGACGCCGAAGCCGCCGAGCTCGTCGATGCCGACACGCGTGAGGACATGTTCGTCAACGACCTCGTGATCATCCGCGCCGAGGGCTCTGACACCAAGGTCGAGGCCATCGCCGACGTCGCGAACCTGGACGGCAAGATCGCCATTGGCGACGCCAAGACCGTTCCTGCCGGCAAGTACGCCAACCAGGCGCTGGCTTCTGTGGGCCTCTATACCGGCACCGAGGGCGACGACGGCGAGTACGCGCCCGAGCTCGCCGACAAGGTAGCACTGGCCGACAAGGTCGGCACCGCTGCTTCTTACGTCTCTACAGGCGACTGCGTGGCCGGTTTTGTCTACAGCTCCGATATCTTCCGCTACGACGGCATCGAGGAGGCCTTCGTGTGTCCCGAGGATTCGCACAAGCCCATCGTGTACCCGGGTGCCGTTGCCGAGAGCTCCGAGCACGCCGACGAAGCCAAGGCGTTCATCGACTTCTGTCTGACCAACAAGAAAGCTCAGAAGATTTGGGCTAAGTACGGCTTTGAGCTTTCCGAGTAGTGCGGCTTGGCGCGATAATTCCATCGTTTTGTGTTTCACTCCGTCCTTGTATTCTCTTGGAGCTTTTCGTGCTTAATAGATTCCGCATGCTTGTCGCCTGTGCTTTGACCTTCGCGC
>DAWBYD010000028.1:0-2819 GCA_052278285.1 Collinsella sp.
CTTTCCGTCTTGCGCAGGACTGTAGAGCAGCAAACTTAACCCCCGCCCTCAGCCCCGGAGACCCTCCCGGAGGGACCCAAAAAATTTTTCAAAAAAGTTGTTGCGCGCCAGACAGACTTCTGTGTATACTAATCCCCGCAGCGCACGCGAGCGGAAACAAACGCGAACGTCTGCCTGGGGAGTTAGCTCAGTTTGGTTAGAGCGCCGGCCTGTCACGTCGGAGGTCGCGGGTTCGAGCCCCGTACTTCCCGCCAACGCAATCAAAGCCACGTCTTCGGACGTGGCTTTTTGCGTTTGATGCACTTTGTTTCGATAGAACGATCGCCCTGGTGCATCTTCGCCCAGAATCCCCGCGCCTTCGGGAACGCAAGTAAAATCTAATAAGTATATTTGTCTGAACAACAGCTTTGTTGCGCAACACCTGTTCTACGAGGCAGGGGGTTAGGTTATACTAAATTGCACTGTGCGCCGCATCTGATGCATTTCGCTCCAAGCGCGGCACTCAGTGGATATCCGATTTACCATTTGGATGTCCTGGCGGTCATTTAGCGTCTCGACACAAGCTCGGCCCCGGAGCTCGTTCGAGCTGTTTGTATTCCTTGAAAGGGGAAAAATGGACATATCGAGGAAGACTGATTACGCCCTTCGTATGCTGGCGATGCTTGCTGAGGATCCGGAGCGTTTGCTTTCTGTTCGCACCGCTGCCGAAGAGGTCAATGTCCCGTATTCGTTTGCCCGTTCGATTCAGCATGGTTTGGTCCAGGCCGGTATTGTGGAGAGCCTGCGTGGCGTCCACGGTGGCATGCGTCTCAAGGTCAGTCCGGACGATGTTACTATCCGCCAGGTCGTCGAGGCCGTTCAGGGCCCTATGGTTATGAACGATTGCACTGCGCCCGATGGTGACTGTGCGCGCATGGGCGCGTGCTGCTATCATCCCCTGTGGGCCGGAGCTCAGGCGTTGATGCGCGACTACCTCGATTCCGTTTCGCTCGGCGACATCGTCGCTCACCGCCAGTTTCCGCCCGTCGATCCCAAGTTCGCCGACCGCGAAGCGTTTCCCGAGTACGCCACCTGTGCGTGCGCTTGCCGGGAGGAATAGCGCCGCATAAGGAGCATAGCCATGATTCAGGACCCCTTTCGTTCGATGATTCGTTCGGAAGGGGTTCTGCGTTATCGCGACCTTCCGTGGCGCCGAACGCGCGACCCGTATATCATCTGGCTCTCCGAGGTCATGCTGCAGCAGACGCAGGTGCCGCGCGTAGAGACGCGTATGCCGGCGTGGCTCGATCGCTTTCCGACTGTTCAGGCGCTCGCTCAGGCTGTCCCTTCCGATGTCTTGGATGCGTGGCAGGGGATGGGCTATAATCGCCGCGCCTTGGCGCTTCACAGGGCTGCACAGTGCGTTGTAGAGGACTGGGATGGGGAGTTTCCGCGCGAGACGCGTGACTTGGTCGCTCTGCCCGGCATTGGCCCGGCAACGGCGCAGGGCATCCGTTCGTTTGCATTCGATCTTCCGGGCGTGTATTTGGAGACCAATGTGCGCACGGTCTTTTTGCATCATTTCTTTCCCGATGTGCCGGCCGTTCCCGATCGCGAACTGGTGCCGCTGATCCAAGCTGCCTGTCCGGCGGCCCCCGGCGCGGCGGCGGACGAGATCGCGCCCTTTGCCGCGCCTCAAGACGATGCCGACACGCCGCGCGCGTGGTATTACGCATTGCTGGATTACGGCGCGTATCTTAAAAAGACACTGCCCAATCCGTCCAGGCGGTCGGCGGGCTATAGTCGTCAGTCCAAGTTTGAGGGCTCGCGCCGCCAAAAGCGCGCGCATATCGTGCGTATGTTGTTGGCAGCGCGCGATGGGCAGCCGGCGGGGATTACGCTTGCTGATGCCGTGGTGGGCGTCAACGAGATGGAAGCGGCAGCCGGTCGCGGGCCGGTCGAGTGCGACTTGATCGCGGGCATTCTGGCTGACCTGGAGCGCGAGGGCTTTTGCCGAGCTGAGGGCGATCGCTGGCTGAGCATCTAGCCTGTGCAAATCTGAAGAACAGGATTGTAAGGTTTAGATTTTCGGCATGAGGGCATCCTAAAGACGAGGCCGCTCGAAGCCTACGGGCGGCATGCGT
The DNA here is from genome assembly GCA_052278285.1 of Collinsella sp. Lineage (GTDB taxonomy): Bacteria > Actinomycetota > Coriobacteriia > Coriobacteriales > Coriobacteriaceae > Collinsella. The sequence goes on from DAWBYD010000028.1 coordinate 2,124, forward strand.
TGAAGGGAAGTACACCTATGGATTTTGAGAATTCCCAAACCAAGAAGAACCTCGAGACCGCTTTTGCCGGTGAGTCCCAGGCACACACCAAGTATCGCTACTATGCCTCCAAGGCCAAGAAGGACGGCTACGTTCAGATCTCGAACATCTTTGCCGAGACGGCTGGCAACGAGTCCGAGCATGCCAAGCTGTGGTTTAAGTACCTGCACGACGGTGCCGTTCCGGGCACTCTGGACAACCTGCGTGATGCCGCGGCAGGCGAGAACTACGAGTGGACCACGATGTACGACGAGTTCGCCAAGACCGCCGAGGAAGAGGGCTTTGTCGAGATCGCCGAGAAGTTCCGTGGTGTCGCCGCCGTCGAGAAGGCCCACGAGGAGCGCTACAACAAACTCGTCGAGCGCATCGAGTCGGGCGAGGTGTTTGAGCGTGAGGGCGTGAAGGTGTGGAAGTGCCTGAACTGCGGGCACCTGCACGTTGGTGCCGAGGCGCCTGAGGTGTGCCCGGTGTGTAACCACCCGAAGGCGTACTTTGAGGAGCAGGTGGTGAACTACTAGCGCTTGGCGCTAGCGTGAGCTGGGCCGGGAGGGCCGGGCTACCTTACCTACAAGCTACCGGCGTGGCAGGGGGGCGGTGGGGGGAGGTAGTGCGGGCCTACCGGGCCGCGTGGGGGCGTGGCGGGGGGGGGTAAGGAAA
>DAWBYD010000029.1:0-4064 GCA_052278285.1 Collinsella sp.
CCGCCCACACCACGAGGAGTCCCATCCAACGAAAGCGGCCCACACGGTCTCGGATATGTTGCGCCACGCTCATCGGGCCTCCTCCCCATCGCGCCAAAACGCCAACTTTTCGCGGTTGTCGGCGCTCAAATACACATGTTGCTTGTCAATCGCATCGATCACACAGTGGACCTCGTCACCGTCGCGGCGCATCACGGCCAGGCGCAGGCAAAGCATCCAAACCTCCTGCTCCTCGGGCACGTCGAGTACCAGCTGGTCGGTCACGGCCTGCGCCTCGTCGATCTGTCCGACATCGGCCAGCGCCGTCGCGTATCGAATGCGCAGCTCAAGGGTATCCTCGCGCTCGCAGCGACGCGCAAGCAGGCGCGCGTACTGTTGGCGCTGAATCTGAGCAACGCGCCCCTCAGCCAAGCCCGAGCCCAAGTATTCACCAAGAAAATCACAGTATTCGTTGAGGTTTTGCGCGCTCGGGTCCGTCTTAAAGGCACGCTCCAGCTGCTGCAGTTTAAGGTCGGACTCCTTGGAGATCTGCGCCACCGCCGTCGCGGCATAGTGCGCCACCTCAACGTCGTCGTTAAGCTTAGCCGCCTGCAGCTGCGCCAGGTACGCGTCGGGCTCCTCGGTGAGCATGGAGAGCATTAGGCGGCGCCGGTATGCCGGGTCGTTGACGATAAGCGCCTCCTCGAGCGGCACTACGCCTGCATCGTCCTCACCGCTCGGTACCGACATACTACGATGCAGGTCGTCGTTGAAGCGCAGCGACTCCAGCGCAGACTCTTTCAGCCACTCGCCAAGCACCGCGCTGCGCACCGATAGCAAAACCACCAGCAACGGGCCCCACAGCGGCACCAGCACTATTACAGCCAGCATGTGCCCGCGCACCGGCAGCAGGCCCAGCTTCATGAGCGTCCACAGCATCAGGCAAACCAGCGAATGAATCAGCAGCAAGACAGCAGCAACGACAAGCGAGATCAAGCGGCACCCCCCTCACCGTCACCGGTGTAAGCGATGCGCTGCAGCAGCGCCACGATGCCCTCGCCGTCGACGGGCTCCACCGCAATATGCTTTGCGCTCAGGCGCTTACGGATAATGGGAAGATCGCACGCCTTTGCCTGGCGCATAAGCAGGTAGAGCACGTTGCCGTCGACCAAGCCCGCCGCGTCGCTCTCGCGGATTGCCGACCCAATTGCGCCCACCAGCTCGCCGACAGGCTCCATGCCCGGTACCACGCGCAGGAGCAAAAAACTCCCCATCTTGCTATCTGCCAGCGCCTGCTCCGCCGCGAGCTCTTGGCCAAAGGCCGCCTGCTTGAGCACGCAAGTGCCGTCAACGCAGCGTTTATCCTGCGCCACCGCCTCATAGTCAAAGGCACGGCCCAGCGCGCTTTCGACCAGCCCGCACAAGATGCGGAACAGGTTTTGATAATAGAGGGTCATTTGGTTTTCGGCCGCACTACGCACAAAGATCAACACGGCGGGTGCCCCGTCGCGCTCGATCGCGTATCCAAACATGGGAAACCCCGGCGTCAGCTCACGGTTCACCCACAGGTTCGAACGACCCCCGTCGCCCAAAAGAGGTGCAAGCTGCTCAAGCGTGAGCGAGCGTGCGGCATTTTCGGCAATCGCGGGACTTGCTGCCACCAGGCGTGCAAATGCCCCGCCCGAAACATGGTAGATCGCCACCGAATCGTTCTCGAGGATCTCGCCCAGAAGCTCGCAGCACTTGCGATAGATGTCGCGTGGGTTGAGTACGTCGAGCTCCTGCGTCACGGCAAAGATCTTGCCAAAGCTGTCGTGGCGACCCACAATCTGGCGCCTGTACGCGCGCTTGTCCTCGATCGCGTCGTGGTAAAGCTGTGTGAGGAACGTATTGCGATTACGCACGAGCTCGTTTTGATCGCGCTCCGCCCTAATGGCTTCGCTGTTGCGCAGCCGCACATAGCCGCACACGGCACCCACCACAAAGTACGCAATAAACGGCAGCCAGTTGGACGGCTCGTAGAACAGACCCTGGAAGGTATAGCCGTACTGAGTAAAGTAGCTCGCGGCCAAACCCACCGACGCCAGCAGCGCCGCAACCAGGCCAAAGTCCAAGCCATACAGCGTGCTGATCAGCACCACGCAGAGCAGGCGATAATCGAGCACGTTGAGCTGGGCCGATTGCGAGAACAGATGCTCCAGCACCTCGAACAGAACCCAGGCAACGCCCGTCTCCAGGCATTTAATAGGCAGCGCGCGCATCTGGATGCGGTCGATGGCGGCACGCAGCGGGTTGACCTTCTTTGCGCGGCCAACATCCCAACGCGCTTGAATGGTCGAAAGATCGCGCAGCAAGTCGTAGCGCTGAAACCAGCCATAGCGAACGCGAACGGTGTCGCTGACGGGCAGGGCATAGCCGGCAGAATCGCCATAGGCAACTGAGAGCCCAGAGAACAGCGCCTTGAGGGCCTCGCCCACCTCACCAGACGTGCGATGGAAGGTATCGGCAACGTCGAGCGTCTCAAAGGAGGCGTCCCAGCTGTCAAAGATGCGGCGTACCAGCACCGCGAGCTCCTCGGCACACAGCAGGGGAAACGCCGCGTCCTCCGCGCCCTGCAAAGCGACCGATCCGGTTAAGCAAGAATCGAACAGCGGCACAAAAAACGGATCATCCAGCGCGGCGGAGGCAGTGTACAGGAAGGGCGCGCGCAGAATCTTTGCCTGAACGCCTTCGCGCACAGCGTAGTAGCGGCAGAGGTCGTTGGCCGCGCGGGCGATAATTCCCTTGCCCGTTCGCCCCACGGCGCCGGAGGCACCCTCGGCACTCGCGGGCCCCGCTACATACAGCAGTTGGACCCGGCGACCCGCGCACGCACGAAAGACCGAGCGCAACAGCTCGATATCGCCCACGGTATCGGTATGCGGGGTAAGGTAATTGGAAAGGTAGACCATGCGGTCGAACTCGTAGGCCTGATCCAGGTGTTGCAGAAGCTCTTTCCACGAGGAATGGGGCGACGACTCGTCGCGGTACGCGTCCTGCGCGGCTACGACCTGCACATGGTCCCCGGGGAACGCCTTGGCACAAAAGTCATCGTCAACATATGCGGTGTTGCCAACAACCAGCACCTCCATGGCGCACCCCTCCCCTTAATTCCACATTTGTCATAGTCAAACATGCGTATTGTACGCTGTCAACGCGAGCCAAGGCGCCTTTAAGGCTGTTTTAAGAACTTTTTTAGGGGATGTGGGGACATCGAGAGTGCTAAATGAGCACCCAATCCAGAAGTGCGGTGAAAAACCGAGATCTGTCAAACAGGCCCCTGTTTTGAGCATCCGCGACCTGCAGTTTTGCTGGCAAAAATCGGTGTGCGCTCGGCGAGTTTCGATTTTCCCCGCACTTCTCCTACGCACCGGACTCGCAATAGCGCAGTACAATCCGCCAATCGCACTAACCGGAAAGCCAATCCAGCGACTCGCCTATCCAACCAGATACGGCCCGATTACATCGAAAATTTCGCCCACCTTGGTTGCAGGGTTTTGCGCAGATGGTTTAACGTTACCCAGCCCCCTATGGTATGTGACGAGGCGCCCAGTACGCTGCAATGCTTCGCCACGCCTATCATCCACTGCCCCAAACATCCCGTCCAGGTTCTTGCGGTACTCGATACCCAAGTTCTTCAACATCTCCTGCGCGAGGGCATGCTGGCAGTCGGACGCGGACATATGCGCGGTCGTGTAGCGAAAGTGCAGAAGAGGCCACAGCTCGAAGCAGGGGTTGGACCACAACGCGTGGAAAGTCCTCGAACCATCAGAGAGCTCGTTGCACTTGCGCTCCATCGCATCAAAGTCGGACGCAGGGAAGTCATCCTTGTCATACACGAGCCACACGTGATCGAACGTCTCGGGCGCATAGCGACAGTGTTCGACGGCGAAGTCAAGCAGGTCAAGCGTGTGTCTGCCGGTCCCCTTAACGACAATGGCAACCTTGCGCTCGTTCGCCGCGCCCAACGCCGCACGCACGCCCTCAAAGTAGCGAGGCTCGGTCTCCTTGCCCTCGCTCACTACAAGATGACGCGTCATCTGAAC
>DAWBYD010000030.1:0-5919 GCA_052278285.1 Collinsella sp.
AGGAAAACGAGGAAATCTATGGCGCGCTCGAGGGCGCCGGCTCGGTCACGATCGACGGTGAGGAAATCGAGCTTGCAGCCGGCGACTGGCTGCGCATTTCCCCCGCCGCACACCGTCAGTTCCGCGCCGCGTCCGACTCGGGCATCACATACGTCTGCATCCAGGTCAAGCAAGGATCCCTTGATGTCTTCACGGCCGACGACGCTATCATGTTCTAATTCGCGATCGGTGTGCAAGGGACCGATACCGCCCGCATGCCCCCTTCGGAATAGGTGCTGAGCAGCTCCTGGGCGTGGGCGAACTCGGGCCCTCGCCTCCAACCGAGCAGGCGGTTGACCGCGAGATTTCCCTGGACGTTGTGAACGAAGAGCAGATAGGCGTCCTCGCGCGAAAGCCCGGTCTTCTCCATGATAGAGGGGACCATCTGCTCAGCGCCGCGCTCGACGACGCGCTGCGCCACCCGGGCGTACGCATCGTCATCCGAGTAGAGCAGATAATAGTCATCGTTTGCCGGCGGGCGCTGGCAAAGGGCCCCCGCCCCCGTTCCCTCGAGTGGGGGCGCCGCTGCCAGGGCCTCGTCGATAAGTGCGTCGAGCAGCGCGAACTTGTCCTCGTAGTGCAAATAGAACGTGCCGCGGTTGATATCGGCGCGGCGGCAGATATCCGCCACCGTCATCCTCGCGAAGCCGACCTCGGCCAGCAGCGCAAAGAACGCCTCCCGTATGACCGAGAGCGTATAGCGTCGACGACGATCGATCTTCCCCTCTTCCATGGCCCCTCCAATTGCAGCGCTCAACAATATCCAGAAGCCGCTCGTTTATCGACAGCAGCTCGAAACTGTTCATTGCTCTGATGCAAATCAACATTGATACTTTTTATAGACACCTGTTCATTGTAGTTGAAAGAGAGTATCAAGTGACTCTATACGAGCGGCTCGTTATCGAACTCACCAACCAATCGTTTTCCCATCAGGCCGCCTACCGCACCGGCGGCACGCCCTATGAGCTGAGTGCCCGCGAGCCCGAGCCCTACGACCAGCAAATCGAAACGTTTGCCCGCATGATCGATGAAGCCGATTGCGTGCTTGTAGGCGGGGCCTCCGGGCTCTCCGCGGCGGGCGGCGGCGACTTCTACTACGAGGACAACGCGACCTATCGCAGGCATTTCGGTAAATTCGCCGAGCGCTACGGTTTCAGGGGCGCTTTTGAAGGGTCGTCCTACCGCTGGCCCACCGCCGAGGCGCGCTGGGGATATCTCGCCACCTTCCTCGACACCACGCTCAACGCCCCGCTGCGCGAGCCCTACAAAAATCTCGACGCCATTCTTACCGAGAAAGACTTCTTCGTTCTCACCACCAACCAGGACACGCAGTTCATGAAAATCTACCCTTGGGAGAAGGTGGCAGAGATCCAAGGCGACCACCGCTTCTTCCAGTGCTCCCACTGTTGCACCGACGAGGTGTGGGACGCGGTCGAGCCGGTCTCTCGTATGGTAGAGGCCATGGGAGACGGCCTAGAGGTTCCGACAGAACTCGTACCACGCTGCCCGCACTGCGGGGCAGAGGCGTTCCCTTGGGTTCGCGGCTACGGCAACTTCCTGCAGGGCGAGCTCTACGAGGAGCAGTACCGCAAGGTGTCCGGCTGGCTCGACGCGCACGCGCGGCAGAAGATTCTCTTCCTTGAGCTGGGCGTGGGCCGCATGACGCCCGCGTTTATTCAGGAGCCGTTCTGGGCCCTCACAGCGCAGTTGCCGCAGGCTGGCTACATCGCCGTGAACAACAGGACGCAGTTTCTTCCCCGTGCAATCGAGAATCGGGGGCTCGCCGTTCGTGCCGATATCGCCGACGCGCTCGCCGACGTGCGCAAGACGCTGGATAGGTAGCGCATGGAAACGGTAAAAGCGGTTCGTATCGGCCAGGCACTTGCCGAGGCGGATCTTGTCATCATTGGCGCCAGCAACGGGCTCGACATGGCGGAGGGGCTCAATCTCTTCTGCGCCGATGCCCATTTCCGAGAGGCGTACGGGGACCTCGCCCAGGCCGACGGCATCGGCTGCATACTGCAGGGGCTCGCCTCTCCAGATGCAAACGTACGACGCCGATGGGCCGAGCGGTTCCATCAAAAGGAGTATGTCGAGTATGAGCCCAGCCCGCTCATGAACAGGCTGCGGCATCTTACGGAGCACGCTGACACCTTCGTGATCACGTGCAATATCGACGGACACTTCGCACGTGCAGGGTTCAACGAGAACAGCGTGCTCGAAACGGAGGGGAGCATACGCACGTCGATTGACGAGCGGCGTCTCGCCCATCCAGATACCCTCGCCATGGCACAGCTCGAAGAGCTCGCACACCTTGTGCAAGCCCATCGCAACCACAAGGTTGCCATCCTCGAACTTGGTGTGGGACTGCGCAACGGCGTCATAAAGCGCATGCTCGCTCAGGTCGCGAACGTCTGCGAACACGCCACCTACATCGTGTTCAACTACAGTCAGGCCCTGGCGCCCGATGCATCGTGCGAGACGATTCTCGTTGACGGCGATATGACCCCGGCTTTCGAGGAGATCGCCCGATGCCGCCTCTAGAAAGAGAAACACACAGGCTTCGAAGCCTTATCGACGATGCCGACGCCATCATCGTCGGCATCGGCTCTGGCATGTCGAGCGCCGCCGGGTTCAACCATTACAACCGCGCGGGCATGGCACGCGCAGGAATGGCTGACTGGCAGCAGGCCTTTGGCTTCAAGAGCCTTTTCGAGGGCTTCTACTACCTCTACCCCAGCCTCGAGCAGCAATGGGCCTACTACGCGCGATACATCGACTTCATGCTACGCGAGCCGGCCTCGCAACCCTATCTCGACCTACGGTCCCTCATCGGCCATAAGGACTACTTCATCCTGAGCACCAATGTGGACACCCAGGTCGAGAAGACGTTTTCCGCCGAGAGAACCTGTAACTATCAGGGGAGCTTCGCATACCTTCAATGCAAGCAGCCATGCTGCGACGAGCTCTTCGACGCGAGCCCCTACGTCGAGCGCATACTTGCGGGCATGGCGGGGTTCGAGGTCCGCAGCGAGGATGTCCCCCGATGCCCGCACTGCGGTTGGCAGCTTGTGCCGTGGGTACGGGACGACACGTTTCTGCAGGGCACGGCATGGCGCGAGAGTCTCGAACGATACGAGCGCTTCGTGCGCGAGCGCGGTAACGTCCGTGTGTTGTTGCTGGAACTGGGCGTGGGCGAGATGACCCCCGGCATCATCACACTCCCGTTCTGGAGCATGACCGCAAAGCTGACGGATGCGCACCTGTTAAGCGTAAACATCTCGGGCGACTCGGCTCCGCTGCAGCTTGGAAGCAAGGCAGAGGCAATCCAGGCCGATTTGGGCGCCCTGCTCTCGGCGGCGCGGACGGCGAAGGTATTTAAGCCTCCTTGTTAGTCGCTTTGAGATATTGCTCGTCGTCCACGGGCTCCAACCACTCGTTGGAGGCCTCCTCGCCCGGAACCTCCACCGCGAGATGGGAGAACCAGCTGTCGGGCGCCGCACCGTGCCAGTGCTTTACGCCTGCGGGAATATTTACTACATCGCCGGGGCACAGCTCCTGTGCCGGTTTGCCCCATTCCTGGTAAAACCCTCGGCCAGCCACGCAGACGAGGATCTGCCCGCCGCCGCTTTTGGCGTGATGGGTGTGCCAGTTGTTGCGGCAGCCGGGCTCAAACGTCACGTTGTAAATGCCGACTTGCTCGGTGGAAAGGGGTGAGAGGTAGCTTTGACCGATAAAGTACTTCGCAAATGCGTCGTTGGGGGCACCGATGGGAAAGGCCATCTCGTTTTGGTGCTGCGCCTTTGCGTCGGCAGCGTCTTCGTCCGAACAGACCTCCTTCGCCATGCGACAGGCCGCCCCCGCCTTGGGCCATCCCGCATAAAACGCCGCATGCGTAAGGATTTCCGCTATCTCAGTCCTGGTCACGCCATTGTTCTTTGCGGACATCAGATGATATTGAAACGAAGAGTCCGTCAGGCCCTGCGCCATTAGGGCAACCACCGTCACTATGCTGCGATCTCGAAGGGAAAGCCCGTCTTCTCGGCTCCATACCTCGCCGAACAGCACATCGTCATTGAGCTGTGCAAATTTGGGGGCAAAATCCCCCAGGGCATCTCTGCCCGCCGTCTGCTTAATCGTCATGTTCGATTCCTCCTGTCGATGGTTTTGAGTGCAAAACTGCTTCCGTCCAGCTAAGCCGCGCCTAGACTCCTGTGCCCATTCGTCGCGCCTGCTCAAGAGCGGGATGCCCGCCGATTTCGCCCACGCCGTTCAAGCCGCCGGCGAATACCGTTCCGGCAAGCGTGCGCCTTTGGCGAAAATCCCTTGCGCTCCCGATTTGTATTGACGATAATAAAGGTAATACCTAAACCTAACTTTAGGTCAAGGAGTTAATTCGAGATTTGTCCGGAGGGACCATGTACACAATCGGACAGGTGGCGGATATGTTCGGTCTGCCCGTTTCCACGCTGCGTTATTACGACAAGCAGGGATTGTTTCCGGAATTGGAGCGGGCGTCCGGCATTCGCCGATTCGGCGATACGGAACTCGAGGCGCTTCGGGTCATCGAATGCCTGAAGAAGGCCGGAATGGAAATCAAAGACATCCGGCTGTTCATGGAATGGTGCGCGGAGGGCCCATCGACATATCCCAAGCGCAAGGCCATGTTCGAGGAGCGAAAGGCCCACATGGAGTCGGAGATCGCGAAGATGAACCGCGCGCTGGACATGTTGAAGTTCAAATGCTGGTACTACGAGCAGGCGATCCAAGATGGCAACGAGGATAGAGTGAAGGCACTGATTCCCGACGATTTGCCGGAAGAGATCAAAGATACCTACGATAACGCCCACGCTCAATAATAACGCCCACGCTCAATAATGCCGCCCGATACTCGAGGGGCTTTGGCAAGGAGTCGTTTTAGGCAGACATGCAAAAAGAAAGCCTCCGAACCAGAAGGTTCGGAGGCTGTTATTCCCGTTGTCCCCATAGGCATAAGCGCATCTGCTCGCGATTGCCTATCGATGCTTTGCCTCGAGCACGGCAGACACCGCATCGAGGAACTCCCGCACATGGTCTGCGGGGTGCGACGAATGAAGCAGACCGTAAGACACGAGACAGTCCCAATCGGTAGGGACGGTTTTGAGCATGGGGTGGACGTTGGCCCACAACGGCAGCGTCGCAAGCGCGAGGTCCTCGTTCGCGCCGCGATTGAACACCTCCGCCCGATATTGCGGGAAGTCTACGAGCGCGATTTGAGGATGATGCAAGAGTATCTCGTCGCGCACGCGATCGATTTCGGCGTTCCAGCCCCGGCGTATAAGCATAAGACTGTGATTGTGGAGGTCGTCGAATGTGACGATGTCGCGTTTGGCGAGTTCGCTGTCGACGGGAACGGCGCACCAGAGCGGCTCGCGCGAAAGCTCGAGGCCCAGGCACCCGCGCTCTTTAAGAAAGGCATCGTCGAAAATCCCCACCACGATATCCATGTCTTGCCCGAGGTTCGCCAAACCGCGCGCCGCCGAGGGCGTGTTTTCAAACGTGACCACCTGAAGGCTCATGCCAGGGCAACGTTCCTTCACCTTCGGCCACAGCTTCGTGAGCGGCGTGCTGGGCGTCATGAGCGACACTCCCACGCGGATGATGCGCTTCTCTCCGCGCTCGGCGACGCGGGCGCGTGCGATTGATTCTTGAGAATACTGCACGATATGGCGGGCGTCGGCGAGCAGCGACCTGCCTGCTCGCGTAAGCGAAAGCCCCTGATGCGATCGGTGGAACAGCGTAAGGCCTAGCCGCGACTCCAGCAGGTTCATCTGCTTGATGACGGCCGTGGGCGTGATGAAGGACTCTTGTGCCGCCTTGGAGACGCTGCCCGCCTCCGCC
>DAWBYD010000031.1:0-5805 GCA_052278285.1 Collinsella sp.
AGCTGCCCGCCTCCGCCACGCGGATGAAAGTGTCAAGCTGTGGGTTGTACATCGATCCTCCTGTCACGCATTATGTGCCGTATATACCCCATGGTTATATCCATCATTCCAACGTGAACTTCTCGCGCGTCAGTAAACGCCGTAGCCTCGTATTCGAAAAGTCACCATTAAGGAGGAGACCATGGAGTATCTGAAGCTCAACAACGACGTAGAGATGCCCATCGAGGGTTTGGGCACCTTCCTCATGACCCCGGCCGAGGCCGAGGCGGCCGCAACCGCCGCGCTCACGGCTGGCTACGAGCACATCGACACCGCCAACGCCTACATGAACGAGCGCGCCGTGGGCCGTGCCATCGCCAAGAGCGGCATCGCACGCGACAAGATCTTCGTCTCCACCAAGCTCTGGCCGAGTGTCTACGACGCGGGCATGCCGGCGGTGGACGCCACGCTCCAGCGCCTAGGGCTCGACTACGTCGACATGCTCATCCTGCACCAGCCGGTAGGCGACTACCTGGCCGCGTGGCGCACGATGGAGGAGGCCTACCGCGCGGGCAAGGTGCGCGCCCTCGGCCTCTCCAACTTCCCGCAAGACAAGATTGCCGAGGTCATCGAGGTCGCCGACATCAAGCCGCAGCTCGTGACCGTTGAGTGCCACCCCTACCACGCCCAGCGCGACCTGCGCGCCTACCTCGCGCCGTACGGCACGGTGATCGAGGCGTGGTACCCGCTCGGCCACGGCGACAAAGGTCTTCTGGAGGAGCCCGTCTTCGTCGCTCTCGCCGAGAAGTACGGCAAGACCCCGGCCCAGGTGATCCTGCGCTGGCACGTGCAGATGGGAACCTCCATCATCCCCGGCTCCAAGAACCCCGCCCACATCGCCGACAACGCGAACATCTTCGACTTCTCCCTCACCGAAGACGAGATGGCCGAGATTGCCAAGCTCGACGGGACCATGACCTACTACACCGCCACTGAGGAAGCACTCGCGGGCTACCTGGCCATACGCCCCGATTTCGACGCGCAGGAGTAGCGCTCAGACGATAACGGACCAACCAAGCCAACGGAGGAGATGCCCCATGACCGCAAACCCGACCGTGACTAGAAGAAACTTCCTACTCGGAGCCGCGCTGTGCGCAACGATGCTCTCCGGTTGCAACCAGGGTGACGACGGCCAAGCCGCCGCCGAGGACCAGCCCGCCGCCGCGCCCGCTGCAGGCGGCAACGTCCTCGTGGCCTACTACTCGGCACAGGGCCACACCGCTGCCGTAGCTCAGACCATCGCCGACGAGCTCGGCGCCGATCTCTTTAAGGTGACGCCTACGGAGCCCTACTCCGACGATGACCTCGACTGGACCGACGACAGTAGCCGCGTGACCCGCGAGCACGAGGACGAGAGCCTGCGCGACGTCGAGCTTACGCAGGTCACGCCGGACGGCTGGGAGAACTACGACACCGTGCTCGTGGGGTATCCCATCTGGTGGGGCATCGCGGCCTGGCCCATCGACAACTTCATCTCAGGCAACGACTGGGACGGCAAGACGGTGCTCCCGTTCTGCACCTCTTCCTCCTCGAGTCTTGGCCGGAGCGGCGAGCTACTCGCCGAGGCCGCGGGCAGCGGGGAGTGGCAGGAGGGCCAGCGCTTCTCGTCCAGTGTGGACGAGTCCGGGGTTCGTGATTGGGTCGCCGGCCTCGGCCTGGCATAAGCAATTAGAGATGACAGACCGCTGACAATCTGGGAGTTTCGAATGATCCTATACTTCACCGGGACGGGCAACTGCCTCTACGTGGCGCGCGAGCTGGCCGCGGAGGGCGAGAGGGTCCTGAGCATCCCGCAGGAGCTGCGCCGCGAGGGCGAGCTCGCCTACGCGGACGATACGATTGGCATCGTGTACCCCATCTACGGGCACATGATGCCCGACATGGTGAAGACGTTCCTCGAGCGCGCGACGCTCGACACGCCCTACCTCTACTTCGTTTGCACCTACGGCAACCGGCACGCCAATGCCGTCGAGCTGTGCCTGGAGGACGCGCGGGCGGCGGGGCTCAACCCTGCCTACGCAACCACACTCCTCATGGTGGACAACTGGCTGCCCAACTTCGACATGGACGAGCAGCGCGCCCGCATTCCCGAGAAGAAGATCGGCGAGAACCTTGCGCGCATCCGCGCGGACGTCGCGGCGCGCCGCCGCTGGATCGAGCCGGTGACCGACGAGGACCGCGCGGCGCACGAGCAGTTCATGAGCCGGGGCTTGTGCTTCGAGCCGGCGGCGCTGGGCGGATTCCTGACCGTTGATTCCGAGAAGTGCATGGGATGCGGGGCGTGCGCAAAGGTGTGCCCGGCTGGCTGCATCGCGCTCGAGGGCGGTAAGGCCGTCCGTAACGCGCAGGCGGGCTTTGGCTGCAACGCCTGCCTCGCCTGCATGCACGCCTGCCCCGCGCACGCCATCACCTGCGCGGCGGGCGACAAGACCCCCGCGGCGCGCTTCCGCAACGAACACGTGACCCTTGCCGAGCTGCAAGAGGCCAACAGCGGCCGCTGATGCGCTTCTCGCCAAGCCGAAAGCCTGCGGCTTCGGCTTGGTTCATTCAGAAAGAGGAACTATGCACGTGAGCCATCTTTCACGCAGGTCCTTTATCGAGGCTGCCGCGCTCGCTGCGGGCGGGCTGGTACTCGGGGAAGGCCTGGTCGGCTGCGCGGATGTCCGTGAGCTTGGCGGCTACGTCCTCACGGAGGGGTCGCAGACAGACCGCGGCTTCGTCGTTGACGACGCCCTGCAGACGCCATCGGGCAGGACGCTGCACTTCTCGCTCCATGTGCCGGACTCCTACAACGGGTCCGTGCCCTATGCGCTCTACGTGGCCTGCCCCGGCTGGGAGGGGCTCTACTTCCAGGGCGTGGGGGCGAATCTTCAGGAGGACTACCCCTTCGTGGCGAACGACTACATCGCCGACATGATCGTGGCCTCGCCCCAGCTCGACGACTGGGACGAGCAATCGGCGTCAGACGTGGTGGAGCTCACCGAATGGCTGCTCGGTGCCTACAGCATCGATGCGGACCACGTGTACCTGAGCGGATGCTCGGGCGGCGGCGAGACCATCTCCATCGTCTTGGGAACACGCCCCGAGCTCTACCGACGCGCGCTTCACACCATCTCGCGCTGGGACGGCGACATCGAGACGCTCGCCGCAGCCGAGGTTCCCGTGTATATGGCTATCGGCGAGAACGATGACTATTACGGCTCCGGACCCGCGCGCGAGGCGTACGAGGAGATTCGCGCCGCCTATCGAGCTCGCAGGCTTTCCGAGGAGCGCATCAGCGAGCTGGTGGTGCTCGATGTCAAGCCCACGAGTTACTTCACCGAGCGGGGCTTTGCTGCGGACGCGGGCCAGCACGGAGCGGGCGGCTACCTCTTTGCCCGTGACGAGGACATCATGGGATGGTTGTTCTCATGACGCGGAGAATAAAGGGACTGACGAGAAGGGCGCTGCGCCGCACGGTCGACATAGTCCTTGCGACCCTGCTTGTGGTTCAGATGTTTTCGCGTTTCTGGGTGCCCTGCTCATGCAGGTAGTCGTCCGCAGCGCCCGTCCGATCATACACTTGGCGAACGAAAAGGGGCGGTGGGCCTCCGTCTTCACGGGCCCACCGCCGCCGAACTGGGTTACGCAAGTCGGGACTACGCGAGCTTCTTCGAGAGCGCCCTTGCCTCGTGCGTGTTGTCGACCATGCCGCCGTAGGTCATGCCGTAGAGCGCGGCGAAGCGCTTCATGGTGTACTCGCCCCAATCGAGCATCTCGCGCGTGGGCGCGCCACCTTGGAACACGAAATAGAGCGTCTTGCCGCTCATACTGCCCTCGCGCACCGGACCGTAGAAGCGGTCGAGCAGGTTGCGCAGCATGCCGGAGAGGTTGTGCCAGTAGACGGGCGACCCCACGATCAGGGTGTCCGCCGCCTCGATGCGCGCGAGCACGTCCTCGAAGTCATCGTCGCCGTAGTTCTGGCCGTAGCCGTAGACCTTGTGCTCGGCAAGATTCAGCTGCTCGTACGGGCGATCGCCGATGAGCTCGCGCGCCAGGCGCGCCGTGTTGCCATCCTTGTTGGGGCTTCCGTTGATGAAAAGAATCATACGTCTCACTCCTTACGTATTGTCTGATACCGCCTTTACCATAGGCGTGAGAAGATCCGGCGAGAAGTTCCTGCTCGTAGGCAGCTTATAACCGTGGGGTGTGTACGTCTTGCCATCCTCATCGCTGCGCCTTCCAAAACGCGAGGGCATCGTCGATCCAGCCCTCTGCCACGGTGTCGACACCCAGGCCAAAGCCGTGGCTCAGGCCTTCGTAAACATGAAACTCCGTGGGCACGCCCGTTGCTGAGAGCGCTTCGAGACGCGCCTGCATGGTGCGCCAGCTCGCGATGCCGTCGCGATCACCCACGCAGGCGTAGGTCGCGGGGTCGGCACCCGTCAGTTCGCTCATGCCGGTGTACTGCATGATGGCCGCCGCGGGCTGGGGCGTTCCTACTGGCGCGCCAAAGGCGGCCGGGCCGTAGCCGCCGACCCATGCCGCCATGCGCGCACCGGCCGAGCCGCCCCACAGCGAATAGCCCGACGTGTCCACGCTGAGCTCGTCGGCGTGCTCGAAGATGAAGGAGACGGCGCGGGCCAAGTCCTCGCAGGCGAGCTGCGCGTCCGGCCGATAGATGACCGCGAACCCGTTGACGCCGGAACGGGCCAGGTGCAGACAGTGCGGGAAGGAGTCGTGCATGGCAGCGACGTAGGCGAATCCGCCGCCCGCGCTTACCACGGCAAACGGTGCAGACGCGCCGCCCGCTCCCTCGGCAGCGAAGCGGAAGAGCCCCGTGTTGGCGAGCGAGGGGGCGGCGGCCTTCTCGGCATCCGTGTAGATGTCGTAGAAGAACGTCCGTTCCGCTGCGCGCTCTGACAGCAGATAGCTGACGACGTCGACCGTGGTGCTCGTATGGATTTCCGAGTACCACGGCAGGCAAGCGGAAAGGTCATCGAGCGTCATATCCTCCGTCGGCGGATGGAGCGTTGTGGGGAAGAGCAGCCGTCCGTAGCCATCGAGCAAAGGGTTGTTGATGACGTCGTAGATGGGCGTGTCCGCCGTGACCGGGCCCGGAGCGGAGCCGCGCGCGAACCCGGCGGTCCCGTCCGACGAGCAGCCGGCAAGGCTGCCCGCAGCGGCCAACCACACGGCAGCCTCCAGAAACGAACGGCGCGGCATCATCGCCGCACTCGATAGACGAGGTGGAGGCCGTCGCCGGCAAGGCGCTCGACGCGCTCAAGCGAGAATACGTGCGAACCGCCGGCTGAGCGAGGCATCTCGTCGAAGACGGAAGCCGTTTCGGGCTCCCCCGAGACCGTCGGGGAGAGAACGAGGCTCAGCTCGTCAAGCACGCCCGCGGCAAGAAACGACATGTCCGTCTTTCCGCCGCCGCACACGAGCAGGCGCTCGATGCCAAAAAGCTCGCGCAGCTTGCGCAGGGCGAGCGGGAGGTCTAGCCCGCGCGAGCCGGCAAGCACGTATGAGACGCCGCGCTCTCGCAGATAGTCGCGATACGCCGGCGATGCCGCCTCGGTGAGGATCTCGATGACGTGCGCGTCCGCACGGCCGGCGCGACGATAGGTCGCAGACTCCCATGCAATCTCCCCGGCGGGGTCGACGGAGACGTAGAACGATCGTTCGTCATGAGGCGCCACGAAGTCCCCCTTGGGCGCGCTCCCGTGGGTATCGCGCGCAAGGGGGCGCGACCCGACGCAGCCCTTCGTGGTCACGGCCCCGTAC
>DAWBYD010000032.1:0-13392 GCA_052278285.1 Collinsella sp.
AGTACCCTGTCGAGGAATCGCTCCGCACCATCTCCGCCTGTCCCGGGCTTGCGCTTGTGGAGGAGGGTAGTTATGTCTCCTTCTCCATCGCTGCCTCCGAGATTCCCCCGGCGCACATCGAGACGCTCTGCCCCGAGGGCCTGACTTATATCTTTGGCTGCGGCCACGTGGGCGCTGCGACGGCGCGCGTGCTCACGGCGGCGGGCTTTGCCGTCGTGGCGTGCGATGACCGCCCCGGCACGCTGACCCCCGATTGGGTGCCCGGCGTCTACGACCGTCGTCTGGTCGACTACAAGACCCTGAGCGAGCTGTGTCCCATCGGCCCGCGCGACCTGGTGGTCGCCGCCACGGCGGGTCACAAGTCCGATATCGACGTGGTGATTCAGGCCATGCGCGCCAAGCCCGCCTATCTGGGCTGCTTAGGCTCGCGCCGCAAGACGGCCTTTGTGCGCGCCCGCCTGGAGCAGGAGGGCTTTACGCAGGAGCGGATCGACGAGCTGCACCTGCCGATCGGCGTTGCCATTCAGGCCGAGGACCCCGAGGAGATCGCCATCTCCATAGCCGCCGAGATGATCCACCTGCGCCGCACCAAGCTCGTCCCCCGCAAGCGCTAATCGCATCCCCACCAATAAGTTGCGGTGAAATACGGATTGTTTAAGCCTGTTAGGCCGCCCAACAGTCCCTATTTCACCGCAACTGCTTTTTGGGGATCACTATGTGCGGGGGAGTTGTGGAGTTGTGCAGGCAGACGAGGTTTTTCTGGAAATACGCACCCAATGCGCGTATAGTACCGATTGTTTTGTCGGCTCCTGCTGCGTCGAGTCCAAACCGCGAAATGCCATGAGCGGCGCGGATGCAGCCAGGAGGCACGAGGACAACCCATCGTGGCCACGCCCCGTGCTTAAAACCCCAAGAAGGAGTGAACAATGGCAGAAGAGAAGTATGTGCCGCGTCTGAAGACCAAGTACAACAACGAGGTCAAGCAGCAGCTTCAGGACAAGTTCCAGTACGAGAACGTCATGATGATCCCCAAGTTTGAGAAGATCGTCGTGAACATGGGTGTCGGCGAGGCCGCTACCGATTCCAAGGCCATCGACGGTGCCGTGCGCGACCTGCGCGCCATCACCGGCCAGCAGCCGATGATCACCCGTGCCCGCAAGTCCATCGCTACCTTCCGCCTGCGCGCTGGTATGCCGATCGGCTGCAAGGTTACCCTGCGTGGCGACCGTATGTGGGAGTTCTTCGATCGTCTGACCTCCGTCGCGATCCCCCGTATCCGCGACTTCCGCGGCATCTCCGCCAAGAGCTTCGACGGCCGTGGTAACTTCTCCATGGGCGTCACCGAGCAGCTCATCTTCCCCGAGATCGACTTCGACTCCGTCGATCACCAGCGTGGTATGGACATCACTTTCGTGACCACCGCCAACACCGATGAGGAGGCCAAGGCCCTTCTGGACGCCTTCGGTTTCCCGTTCAAGAAATAGGTTCACCTGCCCTATAAGCGCCGTTCCCACAAGGGGGCGGCGCTTGGGGCGAACAATACTCTATGTGAGGAGGATATAAGTGGCTAAGACATCGATGATCGTCAAGTGCAATCGCAAGCAGAAGTTCTCTACTCGTGAGTACACGCGCTGCCAGCGCTGCGGCCGTCCGCACTCTGTGTACCGCAAGTTTGGCCTGTGCCGTGTCTGCTTCCGTGAGCTTGCACTCAAGGGCGAGCTTCCCGGCGTTAAGAAGGCCAGCTGGTAAGTCACTACCAGCGTTTCAAGCATCCGTTTGGAACAGGGAAAACGCGCTAAAAAGGCTTTGCCGTTAAGGGCGGTGAAGAACCAAGAGCACGTGTTCATCAAGAACGAAGGAGAATCTGTATGAACCTTACAGACCCGATCGCAGATATGCTTACGCGCATCCGTAACGCTAACTCTGTGAACAAGGCCACGGTCTCCATGCCGAGCAGCAAGAAGCTCGTCGAGATCGCTCGTGTTCTGCACGAGGAGGGCTACATCGAGGGCTACGATGTCGAGGACACCGTTCCCCAGAAGACTCTGCACATCACGCTTAAGTATGGTCCCAAGAAGGCTAAGGTCATCAACGGCATCCGCCGCATTTCCAAGCCGGGCCTGCGTAAGTACACCGGCGTTGCCGACATGCCCCGCGTCCGCGGTGGCCTTGGTACCGCCATTATTTCCACCAGCCATGGCGTCATGACCGACCGCGATGCTCGCAAGCACAACGTCGGCGGCGAGATCATCGCTTACGTCTGGTAATTCGCTCGGTAGGTAGAAGGAAAGGAGATCACCGTGTCTCGTATCGGTAATAAGCCTGTCCAGATTCCCGCCGGAGTCGAAGTGGCAGTCAACGGCAACAACGTTGTCGTCAAGGGCCCCAAGGGCCAGCTCGAGCTCGATGTCTTTGAGAAGCTCGCTATCAACGTCGAGGACAATGTTCTCACCGTTTCCCGTCCCGACGACGAGCGTGAGACCCGTGCCCGCCACGGCCTCACCCGCGCCCTCATCCACAACATGGTTGTTGGCGTTTCCGAGGGCTTCGAGAAGAAGCTCGAGCTCGCCGGCGTCGGTTACCGCGTGCAGCAGAAGGGCAAGAACCTCGAGTTCTCCCTGGGCTTCTCGCACCCCGTGATCGTCGAGGCTCCCGAGGGCATCACCTTCGAGGTTCCCGACAACACCCACGTGAACGTCAAGGGTATCAACAAGCAGCAGGTCGGTCAGATCGCCGCTGAGATCCGCGGCCATCGTCCTCCCGAGCCTTACAAGGGCAAGGGTATCCACTACGTTGGCGAGCACATCCGCCGCAAGCTGGGTAAGGCCGCCAAGTAGTCGTAACCGACTCACTCGCATAAGACCAGCACCCCGTCAGGTGCTGGCAAGATCAACCTTTTTAGGAGTTTACGTATGAACAAGCATAAGGCGAAGCTGGAAGGCCTCAAGCGTCGTCAGCGTCGTGTTCGCGGCAAGGTCTCGGGTACCTCCGAGCGTCCGCGTCTTCGCGTGACCCGTACTAACGCCAACATCTATGCCCAGATCATCGACGACAGCAAGGGCTCCAGCCTGACGCTCGTCTCTGCCTCGACCCTCGAGGCCGAGTTCAAGGGCACCCACACCTCGAACAAGGAGGCTGCGGAGAAGGTCGGTCAGCTCGTTGGCAAGCGCGCCATCGAGGCCGGCATCACCAAGGTCGCCTTCGATCGCGGTGGCCGTATCTACCATGGCCGCGTCAAGGCCCTCGCCGACGGTGCTCGTGCCGCCGGTCTCGAGTTCTAGGAGGTATGTAGCACATGGCTCGTAATCAGAAGCAGCAGCGCGAGGCCTCCGAGTTCGAGGAGCGCGTCGTTTACATCAACCGCGTGTCGAAGACCGTCAAGGGTGGTCGTCGCATGAGCCTCGTCGCTCTCGTCGTCGTTGGCGACGGCAAGGGCAACGTCGGCGTTGGCATGGGCAAGTCCGCTGAGGTGCCCATGGCCATCTCCAAGGCATCTCTCGATGCCAAGAAGAACATGTTCCACGTGCCGGTGACCGAGCAGGGCACCATCCCGCACGAGGTTCTCGGCCACTTTGGTGCCGGCCGCATCATCATCAAGCCCGCTGTCGAGGGTACCGGCGTTATCGCCGGCGGCGCTGTGCGTCCCCTCTTTGAACTTGCTGGCATCAAGAACGTCCTGTCCAAGTCCCTCGGTACCGACAACGGCCTCAACATCATCAAGGCTGCCGTCGAGGGCCTCAAGGAGCTCTCCAGCCCTGAGGACGTCGCGGCTCGCCGTGGCCTGACGGTCTCCGAGATGTTCGTCGGTAAGGAGAACTAAGCATGGCTGACACCATCAAGATCAAGCAGGTCCGCAGCACCAACGGTTGCAAGCAGGACCAGGTCCGTACTGTCCGTGCCCTCGGTCTCCACAGGATCCGCGAGGTTCGCGAGATTGCTGACAACGAGTCCGTCCGCGGCATGATCTTCAAGGTCAAGCACCTTGTCGAGATTGTAGAGGAGTAGCAAATGCAGCTTCACGATCTTACTCCCGCGCCCGGTTCCACCAAGAACCGCAAGCGCGTCGGCCGTGGCAATTCTTCGGGTCACGGCACCACTTCTGGCCGCGGTCAGAAGGGCCAGGGTTCCCGCTCTGGCGGCACCAAGGGTGCCGGCTTCGAGGGTGGCCAGACTCCGCTGGCTATGCGCCTGCCCAAGCTTCCGGGCTTCCGTAACCCCCGTCGTATCGAGTACACCGCTGTTAACGTTGAGCGTCTCGAGCGTAAGTTCGAGGACGGCGCTGTGATCGACGGTGCCGCTCTTAAGGCCGCTCGCATCACCAAGAGCGAGTTCGAGCCCGTCAAGGTGCTCGGCAATGGTGAGCTCACCAAGAAGTTCACGGTCAAGGTCGACAAGGTCAGCGCTTCTGCGCAGGCCAAGATCGAGGCCGCCGGCGGAAAGGTCGAGCTGCCGTGCTAAATGGTCTTAAGAATGCTTTCCGCATCAAAGAATTGCGCGAAAAGATTCTTTTTACCATAGCTATGCTCGTCGTGTACCGCATTGGTGCGCACGTTCCTGTGCCCGGCATTCCCTTCCAGGGGATGCTGGGCCTTTTCTCGACCGATAACAATTCGGTCGCCGCAGGTGCTATGGCCCTCCTGAATCTTTTCTCTGGCGGCGCGTTGAGCTATGTGTCGGTGTTTTCGCTGGGCATCATGCCTTACATCACCAGCTCGATCATCCTCCAGATGCTCCAGGCCGTTGTGCCTTCCCTGCATGAGCTTGCCCGCGAGGGCGAGGTCGGTCAGACCAAGATTACGCAGTATTCGCGTTACCTCACCCTTGCTCTGGCAATCCTCAACTCCGTGGGTTACCTCTTCCTCTTTAAGAGCTTCGGCATCAGCTTCAATGGCGCCGGCGCTCCCGAGATCATCTTCGACCTCATGATCGTCGGCACGCTCACTGCGGGCGCCATGCTGATCATGTGGATTGGTGAGCTCATCACCCAGCGCGGTATCGGCAATGGCATGTCGCTGATCATCTTTGCGAACATCATGGCCGGTCTGCCGCAGGCTATCTTCTCCAGCACCGAGGGCAATGCCGGTGGCATCATCACCATGGTGATCATCTGCGCCATCATCCTGCTGGTTATCCCGCTGATTGTTTTCCTTGAGCGCGGCCAGCGCCGCATTCCGGTCTCCTACGCTAAGCGCGTCGTGGGCCGTCGCATGATGGGTGGTCAGACCACCTACCTGCCCATCAAGGTCAACACCGCGGGTGTCGTGCCGATCATCTTCGCTTCGGCGCTGCTGTACTTCCCGGCTCAGATTGCCGTGTTCTTCCCCGGCATCGGCTGGATCCAGGCAGTTGCCTCCGCGCTTTCGACCGGTTGGCTCAACTGGGTGCTTACCGTTGTCCTCATCGTGTTCTTCGCGTACTTCTACACCTCAATGGTGTTCAACCCCGATGACACGGCCGACAACCTTAAGAAGCAGGGCGGCTTTATTCCGGGCGTGCGTCCGGGTAGGGCTACCGCGGCCTACATCAAGAACGCGCTCAACAAGATCACGCTTCCCAGCGCTGTCTTTTTGGCGCTCATCGCCATCGTGCCTTCGATCATCTTCTCCTTCACGGGTAACCATCTGATCCAGGCATTTGGCGGCACGTCCATCCTCATCATGGTCGGCGTCGTGCTCGACACAGTCGATAAGCTCGAAGGCCAGATCAAGATGTATGATTACGATGGATTCTTTAAATAGGCTAGAGGAGGATTGCTCATGAACCTCGTATTGCTCGGAGCTCCGGGTGCCGGTAAGGGCACCGTCGCACAGGAGCTCGTCGCCGAGTTTGGCGTCGCCCATATTTCCACGGGCGACCTGCTGCGTGCTGCCGTCAAGGGTGGCACCGAGCTTGGTATTCAGGCTAAGAAGTACATGGACGCTGGCGAGCTCGTTCCCGACCAGCTCGTGATCGACCTTGTCAAGGAGCGCCTTGCCGCCGATGACGCCCAGCAGGGCTTCATCCTCGACGGCTTCCCGCGCAACACCGCCCAGGCCGTGACGCTCGATTCCGAGCTCTCCGCCATGGGTCGCGAGATCGACTGCGCCCTTCTGGTCGATGTGGCCCCCGAGGTCATCATCGATCGTCTGTCTTCGCGTCGCACCTGCCGCGCCTGCGGTTACACCGGCACTGCTGCCGATGCCACCTGCCCCAAGTGCGCCGGCGAGATGTATCAGCGCGACGACGACAAGCCCGAGACCATCAAGAACCGTCTCGACGTCTACGAGAAGTCCACGAGCCCGCTCGTCGACTACTATCGTGGCCAGGGTCTGCTCAAGTCGGTCAACGGTGACCAGGCTCGCGAGACCGTGTACGGGGATGTCAAAGAGGCTCTCGGTCTATGATCAAGATTAAGTCTGCAACGCAAATCGAGCAGATGAAGAAGGCAGGAGCGCTATCTAAGATGGCGCTCCGCCACGTTGGAGCCATGGTGCGCCCCGGCGTTTCGACTTTTGAGCTCGATCAGCTCGCGGAGCAGATTATCCGCATGCATGGTGGCATCCCAGCCTTTAAGGGTTACGGCGGGTTTCCCGGAACCATTTGCGCATCGATTAACGATGCCGTGGTACACGGTATTCCCAACCCCGACATGATCCTGCGCGATGGCGATATCATCTCCATCGATACGGGAGCCGTTGTCGACGGTTGGGTCGGCGATAACGCTTGGACGTTTTTCGTCGGCACCCCCACGCCCGAAGCCAAGGCTTTGTGCGAGATCACGCGCGATTGCCTTAAGGCTGCCATCGAGCAGGCTGTTCCCGGTAACCATATCGGGGACGTCGGTTATGCCGTTCAGTCCCTCGCCGAGTCTCACGGTTACGGCGTGCTTCGCGATTATGTGGGCCATGGCATTGGCCGCGTGATGCACGAGGACCCCAACGTTCCTAACTATGGAAAGAAGGGGAGGGGCGTTCGCCTCCAGGCCGGCATGGTCATTGCCATCGAGCCGATGGTTACGATGGGTTCCAACCATGTGAGCACGGGCTCCGACGGTTGGATCGTCACGACCAACGACCACCTGCCCGCCGCGCACTACGAGAACACCGTCGCCATTACCAATGACGGCCCGGTGATTCTCACCACGGATGCGCAAGGTGCTTGGTGTTCGCTCCAAGGCGGAGAAATGTAACAAGTTCCACTTAGTTGTGGAGCCATTACGAAGTTATTACGATGCGTGCATACGTGTTGTAGAATACTCAATCGCTGTCGTTTTCTAGAGAAAGATGATTGCTTGTGAAGAAGGAAGACGCAATTGAGCTCGAGGGTACGGTAAAGGAACCGCTGCCCAATGCCATGTTTAAGGTCGAGCTCGAGAACGGTCATTCGGTTCTGTGCAACATTTCTGGCAAGATCCGAATGAATTACATCCGTATTCTCCCCGGTGACAGGGTTGTCGTGGAGCTTTCCCCGTACGACCTGACCCGCGGCCGCATCACCTATCGCTACAAATAGCGGCACGCATACACGCTCTTTTCCGACTGCAGGCTTAGCTCAACCTACGGTCGGTTTGCGTGTGAAGACCAGCCATAGTTTTAAACGCCTGCGGCTGGGCGAGTAGATAGTAGGGAAGTAGTTTGAGCGCTACCGAAAGGAAGAACGATGAAGGTACGTCCTTCGGTCAAGAAGATGTGCGATAAGTGCAAAATCATTAGGCGCCATGGCAAGGTCCTCGTCATTTGCGAGAATCCCCGTCATAAGCAGCGTCAGGGTTAAGAGAGGAGACTACGTTGGCCCGTATTAATGGTGTCGACCTCCCGCGTGAGAAGCGCGTTGAGATCGGTCTGACCTACATTTACGGCATCGGCCGCACCACTGCGACGAAGATTTGCGTCGAGTGCAACGTTAACGTGGATACGCGCGTTAAGGACCTCACCGAGGATGAGGTTAACGCCATCCGCGATTATATCGATAAGAACCAGATCATGGTTGAGGGCGACCTCCGCCGTGAGCGCAACCAGAACGTCAAGCGCCTTATGGACATCGGCTGCAACCGCGGCCTTCGTCACCGCAAGGGCCTCCCGGTCCGCGGCCAGCGCACCCACACTAACGCTCGTACCCGCAAGGGCCCGAAGCGTCAGATCGGTGCTAAGAAGAAGAAATAAGGAGCGCTAGATAGATGGCTACTGCTAAGAAGAACGTTCGCGCTGCCCGTCTGAAGCGCGCGGACCGTAAGAACATTTCCGTGGGCCAGGCTCACATTCGTTCTACGTTCAACAACACTATCGTTTCGATCACCGATCCCCAGGGCAACGTCATTTCCTGGAAGTCGGCTGGCCAGGTGGGCTTCAAGGGCTCCCGTAAGTCCACGCCGTTCGCTGCCCAGATGGCTGCCGAGGCTGCTGCCAAGCAGGCCATGGAGCACGGTATGAAGAAGGTTTCCGTCTTCGTCAAGGGCCCCGGCTCCGGTCGTGAGCCCGCCATCCGCTCCCTCCAGGCTGCTGGCCTCGAGGTTTCGAGCATCCAGGACAAGACCCCCATTCCGCACAACGGCTGCCGCCCCAAGAAGCGTCGCCGCGTGTAACTGAAAGGATCGTATCAATATGGCAATCGACAGGACTCCTGTTCTTAAGCGCTGCCGTCAGCTCGGGATCGATCCCGCTGAGCTCGGTTACAGCAGCAAGAAGGAATCTATCCGTCAGCCCAAGCGCCGTCGCAAGGAATCTGAGTACGGCATGCAGCTGCGCGAGAAGCAGAAGGTCAAGTTCATCTATGGCGTTCTGGAGAAGCAGTTCCACGGCTACTTCAACAAGGCCCGTAAGATGAACGGCGTCACCGGTGAGAACCTCATGATCATTCTTGAGTCTCGCCTCGACAACGTCGTCTTCCGTCTTGGCTTCGCCCGCACCCGCAAAGAGGCTCGTCAGTCCGTCCGTCACGGTCACTTCACCGTGAACGGCAAGCGCGTGGACATCCCGTCTTACCGCGTCAAGGCCGGCGACGTCGTCGCTGGCGGCGAGAAGTTCCGTGACCTCCTCCCCATCAAGGAGGCCCTGATTTCCTCCGAGCGCTTTGAGGTCCCTGGCTGGCTCGAGGTCGATATCGAGAAGCTGGCTGGTAACGTGCTCGCGCTGCCGACGCGTGAGCAGATCAGCGGTGATATCAACGAGCAGCTCATCGTCGAGCTCTACTCTAAGTAGTCCATCCGGGCTGCTGAGGCTGGAGGTAATACATGTCAGAATTCATTAGGCCTCAGGTTCAGGTCGAAGAGATCAACGAGACGTCTGCTCGTGTCTCCGTCGAGCCGCTCGAGCGTGGCTACGGCGATACGCTGGGTAACTCCCTTCGTCGCGTTCTTCTGTCCTCGCTCGAGGGTGCCGCCGTCGAGGCTATTCAGATCGATGGCGCGCAGCACGAGTTCATGACCATCCCTAACATGGTCGAGGATGTCACCGACATCGTCCTGAATGTCAAGGGTCTTGTCTTCAGGGCTCTCGGCACGACCGACGAGGCGACCGCCACCATTTCGGTTGACGGCCCCTGCGAGGTCACCGGTGCGGACTTCTTTATTCCGTCCGAGTTTGAGCTGGTCAACCCCGAGCAGCACATCGCTACGCTCACCGAGGGTGGCCATCTCACCATGAGCATGCGCATCGGTTATGGCCGCGGCTATGTTTCTGGCGAGGCCAACAAACGCGACAACGATCCCATCGGTGTGATCCACGTCGACTCTCTGTACTCGCCGGTTTCCCGTTGCGCCAAGCTCGTTGAGGCTTGCCGTGTCGGTCAGCACACCGACTACGACCGCCTTGTCCTCGAGATCGAGACCAACGGCTCCATCGCCCCGCGCGACGCCGTGGTCCAGGCTGCCAATATCATTAACCAGCATATGGCTGCCTTTATGAACCTTGCCGAGACCCCCGAGGTCGAGGAGGAGGCTTCGATCTTCGCTCCCGAGGTCACCAACGACAACGCTGAGCTGGACAAGCAGATCGAGGATCTGGACCTTTCCGTCCGTTCTTACAACTGCCTTAAGCGCGCCAGCATTCACTCGGTCCGTCAGCTCGTTGAGTTCTCGGAGAACGATCTGCTCAACATCCGTAACTTCGGTGTTAAGTCGATCGAGGAAGTGAAGGACAAGCTTGAGTCCATGGGCCTGAGCCTGAAGGCTTAATGCTTCGCATATTTGAGGAGAAACTAGACCATGCGTCATAACGTTAAGAAGGGCCTGAAGCTCGGCACCGATGCGAGCCACACCAAGGCCATGAAGAAGAGCCTTGCTAAGGCCCTCTTCGAGAACGACCGCATCAAGACCACCGAGACCCGCGCTAAGGCGCTGCGTTCGGTCGTCGATCCGATCATCACCTGGGCCAAGAAGGGCGACCTGCACTCTCGTCGTCTGGCTATCGCCAAGCTCGGCGATAAGCAGCTCGTTGCCGAGATCTTCGACAAGGCTGCTCAGGGCATGTGGCAGGACCGCAACGGCGGTTACACCCGCATCATGAAGCTCGGTAACCGCAAGGGCGACAACGCTCCCATCGTTATCATGGAGCTCGTCACCGAGCCTTGCACGCCTAAGGCTAAGAAGGCTGCTCCGGCCCCCAAGAAGGCCGCTGCTCCCAAGAAGGTCGAGGCTGCCGAGGAGGCTCCTGCTGAGGAGACCGCTGAGTAGACAATCCGTCTGCATAGGCTATATTCGAGGGGTACGTTCGCGTACCCCTCTTTTTTTGTCGAAATGCCATTGCCTGTTTGTTGGGAGCGTCCATGACCGCGCCGTCTGATTTCAATTCGATTCCTGAGCTCGATGCCACCCTCGTTTTCCGCGTGGCCTACGATGGCTCGTCCTACAGCGGCTTTGCCGAGCAGCCCGGTCAGACGACGGTTGCGGGTGAGTTGCGCCGCGCTATCGAGACGCTCCTGCGCCGCCCGATCGACCTGACGTGTGCGGGGCGTACCGATGCCGGCGTGCATGCGGTGGCACAGTTCATCAGCGTGCCCGTAACGGACGCTGAGTTGGCCTTGACGCGCCGTAGGTGGCTGAGGGCTATGGATGCCCTCCTGCCCAAAGATATCGCCATAAACGAGGTCTACAAGGCCCGTAAAGGCTTTTCTGCACGCTTTGATGCGCGTTCCCGTACGTATACGTACCGTATTGCCGATCGCGACGCGCGCCCTGTGCTTTCGCGCGGTGCGGTGTGGTGGCATCGCTACTCATTGGATGTTGAGGCGATGTCTGCGGCCTGTCCCGCGCTGCTGGGCGAGCAGGACTTCAAGAGCTTTTGCAAGGTGGCGTCTGCTGTGGGCAAGCCCACGCACCGCTGCGTGATGCGTGCCGAGTTTGGCCATGAGGTTGCGTTTGGCGAGGACATCCTGACGTTTACCATCGAGGGCAATGCGTTTCTGCATTCGATGGTCCGCACGATCGTGGGCACGCTTGTCGAGATTGGCATGCATCGCCGTGAACCCGAGTGGATGCGCGAGGTCATCGATGCTTGCGACCGTACCGCTGCGGGCCCCACGGCTCCTGCCTGCGGCCTTACGTTTATGGGCGTGGATTACGATCCCGCCGAGCTTGTCGTGCTCGACTAGGGGAGGGCTCGACGCGTCGTGCGTCGACACCCGTCATCTGTGGGCTGCGCGTGTGCAACATCTGTTCTTGGCGTGCAATACAACCGGTGTCTCATTGCTTTTATTGCCGGGGTGTACCATGAACCACGGTTTGGTTCATTGCTGTCGAGAGGACGGATAACTTGGTTCGACGTGGCTCGCATCCGCGACTTTCAGTGATCCTTGTGGTAGAAGGTTCGCCCAGCTATGCGATGCGTGCGCTCGAGAGTATCCAGAACCAAGACCTCTACGATTTGCAGATTGTCGTTGTCTGCCGCGATGCTGCGCCCGGTGTGCGCCATTCGCTTCAAGTTGCTGCCGACAGAGACATCCATATTGATTTGATTGACGTCGAGGACTCGAAGTGCGGTGCTTGTCTTCGTGCCGGTTTTGCTGCCTCGCGTGGCTCTCAAATCATCGCTATGAACGCCGATGAGTGGTTTGCTCCGCAGTCCCTTTCCAAGATGGTCGATATCGCGTGCGATACTACGGCAGACATAGTGCTCCCCACGGTGTCGCTCGACCGCTATGATGCACATCGAGAGCGCCATTCGCGCGTCTTGGATGCTGCTCATATTTCCATTGATAGCAAATCCTCGATGGTGACCGGGCTGCCCCAGTTGATTTTAGGCGGCTTGGTTGCTCAAGTCTCTGGCGTGATGTATAGCCGTCCGCTGTTTGAAGCATGCCTGTCGCGTGGCAAGGCGTACCGTACGGTTGAGTTTATGGCTTATGCGCTCTCGCAGGCACGATTCGTGTCCGGCTGCGGCGACGCTTGTTTCCACGCGGTGGCACCTAAGCTTACAGATGCCTTTGATCCCACCATGTATGCCAGGATATCCGATGACACTCGAGCGCTCGACGAGCTTGCGGACTCACTCTCGGAAGCAGATAGCGGTGGTCGGCTCAAGCTGGCAAGCCAAAAGTTCTACTTCGCCGGACTGGTCGCCTGCATCGAGAATTTGTGTCTGAGCCCGCATGGAGTGTCGTCAATCGAGCGTTCCGCCCGCATGCGTGATATGCTCGAGGCGCCTCGAACCCGTCAGATGGTCGCCGCGCTCAAGGATAACCATCGGGGACTCGGTCTGTTGTTTGGGCCGATCGCCAGCGCCAAGCCCGCGCGCTGCGTGATGTGTACGCATCTGGCAGCTTTTCTTAACCGGACGGGCGCAAAAACCGCCTAAACGGCTCATTTCGAAACAAATTTGCATAGAATTGTTTCGAAATGCGTTCTTATACACAAAAGCCTTCAAATAGCGTTAAACTATTCAATCACTGATTGATTGTCTCCGCCATCTTTTGGAGAGAGGGTTTGTATGGCTAAAAAACGCAATGGGCGCCAGGATGCCATTAGAGATATTGTGCGCAATAAGGACGTCCGCACGCAGCGCGTGCTGGTCGATGAGCTCCGCGCTATGGGCTTTGATTGCACGCAGGCGACTGTCTCTCGCGATATTGCCGATATGGGGCTGCGTAAGCTCCCTGAGGGCATCTATGTTCTGGCAGAGGACCTGCACCTGCAGCGTATGGTTTCCGAGCTCGTAACGGGCGTTCTGCGCACCGATAATCTGGTTATGATTAAGGCTCAGCCTGGCACGGCTTCCGGCATCGCCGCCGCTGTTGATGCGGCAGAGCTGCCCGATGTGCTTGGCTCGCTTGCCGGCAACGATACGATTTTGGTTATTGCCCAGACGGCCGAGGACGGCGAGCGTCTCGAGGCGCTGATCAATACGCTGAGCAATTCTCGCATGTAGGCGTGCGGGTCGTGCGATAGGCCCTGCGCGCGCTGCCATAGTTGCCTGTAAGGGG
>DAWBYD010000033.1:0-18729 GCA_052278285.1 Collinsella sp.
ACTATACGAGATGCCGAGCCCTTTGGCGGACAGGCTGCTGGTTTTCTTGACGAGTTGTTGAAGCAGATAATCCCCCAGGCCGAATCATCGCTCCCGCAACCGCCCGCCTGGCGCGGCGTTGCCGGCTACTCGTTGGCGGGTCTTTTTGCACTGTGGGCACTTTGGCAAACAGATGTCTTTGAGCGCGTGGCGAGTGCATCGGGGTCGCTGTGGTTCCCCGGCTTTATCGACTACGCGCGCGAGCGCACGATGACGGCTACGCCCGACGCCGCCTATCTGTCGCTCGGTAAAAAGGAAACCAAGACGCCCAACCGCATGATGCGGCACGTACTCGACGATACGCGCGCGATGGAAAAGCTGTTTATCGAGCGCGACATCCCAACAACGCTGGAGCTCAACCCCGGCAATCATTTTGCCCAAACTGACCTGCGCATGGCGCGCGGCATCCACTGGATACTGACGCATTAAAAATGGCGTCCACGCGCACATACGCATGGACGCCATTTTTAATTTGGCTGAACGCAGCTACTATTCAGTAGTCTCCTCAAGCTCGGAAGTATCGAACTCAAAGTCATTACCGGGCAGGATGGCGTTGAGCACAATGCCCACCAGCGAGCCCACGGCAAGGCCCGAAAGCGAAATCGTCACGCCGCCCAGCTCCAGCACGATGGCACCGGCGGTACTGTAGGCAATGCCGAGCGAAAGCACGAGCACCAAAGCCGCAACCAGCACATTGCGGTTGTTCTGGAAATCAACCTGGTTTTCGATAAGGTTGCGAACGCCCACGGCACTGATCATGCCGTAGAGCACGAGCGACACGCCGCCGATTACACACGCCGGCATGGCGGCGATCACGGCAGCAAACTTGGGGCAGAACGAAAGCACGATGGCGCAGCAGGCGGCAATGCGAATCACGCGCGGGTCGAACACGCGCGTCAGGGCAAGCACGCCAGTGTTCTCGCCATACGTCGTATTGGCGGGGGCGCCAAAGAGCGATGCCAAGATGGTCGCCAGGCCATCGCCGAGCAGGGTACGGTGCAGACCGGGATCGGCAATGTAATTGCGTTCGCAGGTAGAGCCAATGGCGGAGATATCGCCAATGTGCTCAATCATGGTCGCAAAGGCCAGCGGCATGATGGTGATGATGGCCGTCGTGGCAAGACCGCTATCGAGCCGCGGTCCAAAGAGCGCAAACACGGTGTTGTCCCACACGACGGGCAAGCCAACCCAGGGGGCGGCTGCGACGCCAGAGAAGTCGACCTCACCCAACGCGGCCGCAACGGCATAGCTCACCACGACGCCCAGCAGAATCGGCACGATCTTAACCATGCCGCGGCCCCAAATATTGCAGATGACGATCACGGCCACAGCGACAACGGCAACAAGCCAGTTGGTCTGGCAGTTGGCGATAGCAGAGCTTGCCAAGATCAGGCCGATGGAAATGACGATGGGGCCGGTCACCACCGGCGGGAAGAAGTGCATGACACGCTTGGCGCCAAATGCGCGGAACAGCGCTGCCAGCACCGGATAGAGCAGGCCGGCGCAGACAACGCCCAGGCAAGCGTAGGGCAAAAGCTCGGCCTCGCCGTTGGGCGCAACGGCGGCATAACCCGCGATAAAGGCAAACGACGAGCCCAGGAACGCGGGCACCTTACCGCGCGATAGAAAATGAAACAGCAGCGTGCCGATGCCGGCGAACAGAAGCGTCGTCGAAACGGAAAGGCCGGTGAGCACGGGCACGAGCACCGTGGCTCCGAACATCGCAAACATGTGTTGCAAACCCAACACAAACATGCGCGGGCGGCCGAGCGACGATGCATCGTAGATGGCATCGGTGACGGCGGGCGTCGAAGACCGGGACATGAGAGTCCTTTCAAAAAATGGAAGGGCGATCAGGCATATCGGATAACCTGCCCGAACGATACGATCCGAACCATTGTACGCGATACGCAATGCCTCGCACGCGCCGCCACCTGCAAACGCTAGCGTTACTTCCAAACGCGCTCGGCAATGCGCTTGACCAGCGCGATCTTCGCCCATTGCTCGTCCTCGGTCAGCTTGTTGCCAATCTCGCAGCTGGCAAAGCCGCACTGGGGCGACAGGTACAGATTCTCGAGCGGCACGTACTTAGCGGCTTCGCGGATGCGCTCGACGATAACATCCTCGTTCTCGAGCTCTGCCGCCTTGGTGGTTACCAAGCCCAGCACGACCTTCTTGCCGGGAGCGACGTACTTGAGTGGCTCAAAGCCGCCGGCGCGCGGCGTGTCGAACTCCAGATAGAACGCATCGACATTCTCATGTGCGAACAGATACGGAGCGATAGGGTCGTAGCCGCCTTCAAAAGCGTAGGTGGAGTGGTAGTTGCCGCGGCACACGTGCGTGTTGATGACCAAATCGTCGGGCTTGCCCTCGATGGCGGCGTTGTTGAGCGCCACGCCCAGCTCGCTTACCTTTTGCAGGTCGACCGGGCTCATGCCGGTTTTGGCGACAAAATCGGTATCGCAGTAGATGCCCCAGGTGCAGTCATCAAACTGGATGTTGCGGCAGCCTGCTGCGTACAGGTCGGCGATCACCGTGCGATAAGCGGCTGCAATGGCGTCGGCAAGTTCCTCATCGGTCTTATAGACAGCGCGCAGGCTCTCCTGCTGGCCATCGCAGCGATCGAGCGTGACCTCAGAGAACGTCTGGATCGGCGCCGGAATGGTCTGGCGTGCGACCTGGCCCTCCTCCTCAAGCGCCTTGACGAACTTAAAATGCTCGACGAACGGGTGGTTCTCGCCGCTAATGGGACCGGTAACCACGGCGGTGTCGGCCGTCGTCTCCTCGTCATGGAACATATAACCCGTGCGTGAGGTGCGGCGCTCAATGCCGTTAAGGCCCCACATAAAATCGAGGTGCCAGTAGCTGCGGCGGAACTCGCCATCGGTGATCACCTGCAGGCCGGCGGCCTTCTGCTTGGCCACCAAATCGCGAATGGCATCGTCCTCGACGGCCTTAAGGCCGGAAGCGTCGAGTTTACCCGCGACATAGGCGGCACGGGCGTCCTTTACAGCCTGCGGACGAAGAAAGCTGCCGACGATATCGGCGCGAAACGGCGCGTTCGGTTGAATCGAAGTGCTCATAGATATCTCCCTTTGCATTGGTTGCTTTACTGGGACAGAGTATGAGCGCTCATATGACCATCGTAAAATATACGTTTATAACAGTTTGATATAGATGTTTCCTATATCAGTCTGGACTGTCATAAAGAGACTTGAACCGTGCGGAGCACAGCAGCCTAGATATGCTGACGAATCGCGTCGATATAGGCCCGACCGTAGCGCGTAAGCGTCGTGTTCTTGCGCGTGATGATGCCAATCTCCATGTACTCGTCCACGTCGAGCGGAATCGAGATAATGCCGGGGCCGTTGAGCTCGTGGCTGATCACGCCCGAGCATACCGTGTAGCCGTTGAGGCCCATGGCCAAATTGAACAACGTCGCACGGTCGCGCACGCGGATATTTTTGCGACGCTCGAACGTCGAGGTCAGCTCCTCGGAATAGTAAAACGAGTTGTAGCTGCCCTGCTCGTAGGACAGGAACGGGTAGTCTTCCAGATCCTCGAGCGTCACGCTGGAGCGGTCCGCCAGCGGATGGTCGGCGCAGACGAAGACATGCGGCGTGGCGCAGAAGAGTCCTTCGAACACGAGCTCGTTGGCCACCAGCATGCGCTCGATGACCTCGCGGTTGTGCTCGGACAGATATAGGATGCCCAGCTCGCTTTTCATGTGCGCGACATCCTCGATAATCTCGTGGGTCTGTTCCTCGCGCAGGGTAAAGTCGTAGCGCGCGGCATCGAACTCGCGGATCACGTCGACAAACGCGTTGACGGCAAAGGAATAATGCTGGCAGCTCACACTAAAGTGCGGCACCTGCTCGGATGCGCCCTTGTACTTGCCCTCGAGCAGGTCGGCCTGGTCGAGTACCTGGCGCGCATAGCCCAAGAAGGTCTCGCCTTCCTCGGACACAATGACGCCCTTGTTGGTGCGCTCAAAGATGTGCACACCCATCTCGTTTTCGAGATCGCGAATCGACGCGGTAATCGAAGGCTGCGACACAAAGAGCCGGCGCGAGGCCTCGGTAATGCTGCCGCATTCGGCAACTTTGACGACATATCTGAGCTGCTGGAGCTTCATGGCTGTCTCCTTAGCTGTTAGTGAGATTCGCGTCGGCAGTACCCGGCAGGCGCATAAACGGCGGCATCTCCCCCGTCGCGGCGCAGGCGGCAATCTGATGCAGGACTCCGGCGACCGCATCATCCACCGCGGCGCCGATATGCCAGCGCGCGGCAGCCGTGACGGCCTCGTTGGCATTGGCGACTGCAACGGAGTTGGGAACGGCATCGATCATGGGCAGATCGTTATCGGAATCGCCAAATACGGCCACCTCGTCGGGCGTCAGGCTCACGGCGCGCGCCAGCTCCAGCGCAGCGCAGCCCTTGTCCCAACCATCCGGAAGGATGTCGAACAGGCGCACTCGGTTGTTGGGAAACACAAGCGAGAGTTCCGGCACCTCAACGGCAACGCGCTCGCGTAGCTCCGCGAGCTCCTCACGCGAACGGGCACTCCAGATATTCGCCTTAAACACCGGCGCGCCATCGACGACGGGACGACACGGGGCCTCTTCGCCTTTGAGCCACGCATTGCCGCCCGACTCCATAGCGCGACGCACACGCTCGGGATTGCTCGTCACGCAATAGGCATCGTTGCCCCAAAAGTCATCGCCCAGGCTGTAGACTTTTAGAAATGTATCGTCGGTCTCTTGCTCCAGATAGTCAGCCAAACGCATCAGAGCATCGTTGTCGATTGCGCGCGAAGCGACTACTTCGCCGTCGACAAACATCACCTGGCCGTTACAGAACGCACCGGTCGAAAAACACTCGGAACGGTTTTTGAACATCCAGCCCATCGCGGACGGCTGACGACCCGAAACCGGCCCAAAGTGCAGACCCGCCGCCTGCATGGCATGAATACCCTCAATGGCGTAGTCGCTGGCGCCGTCATGCCCGGCTGGAATCAGCGTATCGTCCATATCGGTCAGCACAAGTTTAATCATAAGGCCCCCATTCGTATCGGTCCTACCTATTGTAACGACCTGCCAAAATAAACCTGTCCCTTTTTGGCAGGTGCGCTAGTATAGGGAACAACAGATTCGATGCGGGAGTGCCGGCGGTGCAAACCACAAGGCTGAGAGGGCATGGGGCCCAATCCTTTGAACCTGTCAGTTAATGCTGGCGTAGGGAGCATGCCGCCTTTACAGGGGCGCTGTCTATGCACAGCGCCCCTTTTCTATGCCAAGGAGGCATGTGCAGTGATTGATTCGGAACAGCTTAAGCAACATATGGTCAAGGCCGTAGAGGAAATTCGCGCCACCAATCCGATGGCCGGCTCCATCACCAACACGGTGACGATCGACTTTGTCGCCAACGCACAGCTCGCCGTGGGCGGATCGGCCGCCATGGTCTATCTGCCCGACGAGGGCGAAGCGCTCGTTGCCGGCGGCGGCGCCATCTATCTCAACATGGGCACGCTCTTCCCCATCTACGAGCAGACAATTCCCCGCGCGGCCAAGGCGGCACACGACGCCGGCAAGCCCTGGGTGCTCGATCCGGTGGGCCTGGGCATCGGTAGCCTGCGCACCCAGTTGGTAAACGAACTCAAGCAGTACAAGCCCGCCATCGTGCGCGGCAACGCCTCCGAGATCATCGCGCTCGCCGGCCTGTGGGGTCTTGAGGGCGAGGCGGCCGATCTGAGCCGCGTGCGCGGTGTCGATACCACCGACACGGTAGACGCTGCCCGCGATGCCGCCGTGGCGCTCGCCCGCTACACCGGCGGCGCCGTTGTGGTCTCGGGCGAAGTCGACCTGATTACCGATGGCACAACCGTGGCCAAGTCCCACGGCGGCAGCCCGCTCATGTCCAAGATCACCGGTTGCGGCTGCTCGCAGGGCGGCGTGCTGGCCGTGTATGCCTGCGCCGCCGACCCGTTTACGGCAGCCATCTGCGGCACCGCGGTCTACAACGTTGCCGGCACGCGTGCCGCCGCTGTCGCCGACGCCCCGGCAAGCTTTAAGGTCGCCTTTATCGACGAGCTCTACCGCGCGAGCGCCCAGGACATCGCCAACAACCAGCTCGAGCTCGAGGAGGCGTAAGCCATGTCCGAGCCCGCAACCAATGCCGGAATGAACACGCTCATCGCCGTGGCCATCGCCCCGTGCGGCACCGGCGACGAGCTGTCCGCCGAGGTCGCCGAGGTCGTGCGCGTCATACGCGAGAGCGGCCTTCCCAACCGCACCACCTCGATGTTCACCGAGATCGAGGGCGACTGGGACGAGGTCATGCAGGTCGTGCGCGACGCAACCTTTGTGTTGGCGAGCAAGGGAATCCGCACCGAAGTCGTGCTCAAAGCCGATATTCGGCCCGGATTTACCGACACCATGACCGGCAAGCTCGAGCGCATGGAAGCACAGATCAAGAAGCAGGAGGAAGCACGATGAGCATCCGCGACAACCTTGATATCTCGGCCTATCTGGTACTCGGCCCCGAAAACACCCTCGGGCGCCCCGTGGGCGATGTGGTGGCCCAGGCGCTCGACGCAGGCTTTACCTGTATCCAGGTGCGCTCCAAGGTGGCAAGCGCCCGCGAGATCATTGCACTGACCGGCGACGCCGCGCAGGCAATCGCACAGGCTGGCAAGACCGGTCAGGTCGCCCTGTTAATCGACGACCGTCTGGACTGTGTACTCGCCGCGCGCGAGCAGGGCATTGCCGTCGACGGCGTGCACGTAGGCCAGAGCGACATTCCCGTCGAGGTCTGCCGCAAGCTGCTGGGCCCCGATGCCATTGTGGGCCTTTCGGCCCGTTGCGAGGAGATGCTCGAGTACGTCAAGCCCGCCGACATGAGCCTGGTCGACTACCTGGGCATCGGCCCGCTCCACGAGACCGAGACCAAGCGCGACTGCGGACGCGCGGCCGACGGCTCTATCATCACCAAGAGCTTTGAGGACCTGGCCGCACTCCACGCGGCAAGCCCCGTGCCCATCGTGGTGGGCGGCGGCGTCAAGACGGCCGACCTGCCGCAGCTCAAGGCCACCGGCGTCGACGGCTTCTTTGTGGTGAGTGCCGTCTGCAGCGCCGATGACCCCTACGCCGCGGCCAAGGAGCTCGTCGACACTTGGCAGCAGGCATAGGCATAAGCCGAGCAGCTGATCCGCAGCCTCACATCTTCAGCAATGGAAAGCGCATCCCAGTTTGGACCTCCATTCCGGGATGCGCTTTCCGCCGAGATGGCGGCAGCGGCCTCTACCCTGCCAGATATGTCTCCAGTGCCGGCAAGGTCGCCTCAGCATCGCGACGACCAATCTGATAGATGCGCTCGAGCTCATCGGGCTCGCGGCACAGCGACGGCACTTTCACCGATTCGCTCGGACGCACCACAAAGATATCGCCGGCGGCCTCACGACGTGCCAAATCATCGAGCGTGGCATTGTAGACCTCATGCCGATGCTCAAGCGCTGCGACAAACTCCGGATAGTGACGGAACACGCGACGCAGCATAGGCATCACGCTGTTGGGCCGCTTCACAAAGCCCGCCGGCTGCGTGAGCACCACGATATTGCGGTCATACCCCTGAGCAAACAGCCATGCACTGGGAATAGAATCAGCCACGCCGCCATCCAGGTACTTGCGGCCCTCAATGGCGACAGGACGCGTCGCCACGGGAATTGCCGACGACGCCCGGATCCACTCGATATCGCGCTCGTCGCCATACGGCAGGTCGTGGTAGACGGCCTTGCCCGTCTCGATATCGGTACACACGCACGTAAATCGCATGGGGCAGGCGCGATACGCCTCCAAGTCGATGGGATCGCGCTCGATAGGCACCTCGTGATAAGCAAAGTCGGCATTGAACATATCGCCGGTTCGCAGCCAGCTGGTCACGCTCGCATAGCGCTTGTCGGCGCAATAGGCCTTGTTATAGCGAATGGCGCGGCCGATCTGGCGCGATTTAAAGTTGTAGCCAAATGCCGCGCCCGCCGAGACGCCCACCATATGGTCGCAGGTCAAACCGTGCTCCATCCAAACGTCGAGCACGCCCGCCGTATACATACCGCGGTAGCCGCCTCCCTCGAGCGCCAGCCCCACCGTGCGCGTCATATTTGACTGTGCCATGCGACCATCTCCGTTCCTGCGTTTTAAACCGGGACAAGTATACCCGTCAACATATATCGTCCCAGTCGCATTTTTATCGAACATCGCATCGTCGCGCTACCGCCTGTCGAATAATAGCCGCCCACAGCATGTGCACCCATATCCCCGCACTCGAGGAAAGCGGCTTTATGGTGACGCTCGACAAGCACATTTGGCAGATTGTGCCCACCGACCGCGATCAAGGCCGCAGCACGCAAATCATTTCATCGATGCTCGAAATGGCGCAGTCGCTCCATCTGCCCGTCGTGGTCGAAGGCGTCGAGACAAATGAGCAGGCGAACATGCTACGACAAATGGGCGCCCGCTACGCTCAGGGCTTCCTCTGCTACCGCCCCATGCCGGCGAAGGATTTTGAGGCATTGCTCGATGGTGGCAATAACAACTGATACGCTCGCGCGCAAAACGCCACCGTCGAAGGGGATATTTGTCTCCATTAGCTAACTTATATCCCCAATTCAAACCGAATTGGGGATATGATACAAACCGTTGTTCCGCCCAAGGAGGTTATCCATCATGAACGAGTCATATCGCCTGGGCGAGCAATCGATTATTGCCTATCTTCAGCGACTTGCGAACGGCGTCTCGACCGCCGAACTCGATGTTGCCGCGCTGCCTGCTGAGCTACGCGCCGTTGGCGAGCAACTGCAAAAGACGCATGCCATCCTGCAACAAGAGCGCCAGCTGCTTGAGCGCAACGCCTATATCGATCCGCTCACCAACTTGGGCAACCGCAACGGATTCGACCGTCACGTCGAGCAACTCTGGCGCAAAGGCGACCCCTTCACCTGCGCCTATATTGACATCGACCATCTCAAGCATTGCAATGATAGGTTTGGCCACGCCGAAGGCAATCGCTATATTCTGAGCATCTGCCGCACGCTCTCCGAAACCATGGAGCACGATGAAATGCTGTTCCGTATCGGTGGAGACGAGTTTGTGCTTATCTCGCTCTCCGCAAACGAGATTGAACTCGAGCAGCGCTTGGAGCAGGTACGTACCAGGCTGATCGAGGCGAGCTCAGGTGGCAAGGCGCCCATGATCGGCAGCTTTAGCTTTGGCTGCTCGCGCGTCGATCCACTTGCTGGCGACACGCGTCGCCAGATGACGATGGATGCCGATCGCAAGATGTATCGCTATAAGCTTATGCATCGTGTGCAGCAACCGAAAGACGATGACGCGCCGCAACGCCCAATCGTCGATCAGCTTCCCTGCAACGACCGGGTGTTCCAAGCGATCTCCATGAGCTCCGAGACGCGCTATCCGTTTATCCTCAATCTCGATACGGGAGAATCGCAATGGTCGGTTAACGCCGTGCGCGATTTTGACCTGCCCTCCCAGCACCCTTTTAACTCACTCGACATGTGGCTTGCCCGCGTTCACCCCGAGGACCGCGACAACGTACGCGCCGAGCTCGACATGGTGATAAACGGCACGTGGCACTTCCACTACATGCAGTATCGCGTAATGGACGCCACCGGAAAATACGTGCTTTGCGACTGCACGGGCTACCGCTTGGACGGCACCGATACCGAGCCCGGCATGTATGTGGGCATTATCATCAACCGAAGCTTGGCAGATACGACCGATTCCGTGACCGGCTTGGGCGATATTCATGCCCTGGTCAACGCCATTGGCGAAATACGTCGCGTGGCGCGCAAGGCTGGTTTGATCGCCATCAAAATCGACGATATCGCTCAGGTCAATGCCCGCTTTGGCTTTGATGCGGGCGACCGCGTTTTGGCAGAATGTGCCGCCTGTCTGGTGGAATGTTCGCGCGGTAAGGGTCGTATGTTCCGCTCGACGGGGCCGATGTTCGTGGCTCTTTTCGACGACTTTGATCCCGAAGAAACCGATGCGATTGCAGAGGAGATCGAGCGGTTCCTGGGTTCGCCCGTGCTCTTTGGCCCATTTGAATATCAGCCGCCCCTTCGCGTGGCCACGCTCCCTCTGGACGGCGTCGCCCGTCAGCCCGTTTCGATTTTGAACGAGCTCAAAGCGTTGCTCGGGAAAGCCGTGCAGGTGCCAGGTACCAAACTTGATTAGCACCGCGCCCACACCGCCTCCCCCATCGTGCGATAATCCTCTGCAGAAGTCACCGACAGCAGAGGGAGTTTGTGATGAAGGTTCTTTTGGTCAACGGCAGCCCCAAGGCAAACGGCAACACCGCCCGCGCACTCGCCGAGGTCGCCGAGCAGCTCAATGCCGAAGGCATTGATACCGAGGTGTTTCAGCTGGGCGCCAAGCCCATTCGCGATTGCATCGGTTGCGGCCAGTGCGGCAAGCTTAGCGGTCGCTGCACCTTTGACGACGACGTAGTGAACGAGCTCATCGCTGCCGCCGAGCAGGCAGACGGTTTTGTCTTTGGCTCGCCCGTCTACTACGCGCACCCCAGCGGACGCATCCTTTCGGCCCTCGATCGTGCCTTCTATGCAGGCGGGCATGCCTTTGAGCACAAACCCGGCGCCGCGGTCGCCGTCGCCCGTCGCGGCGGCACGTCGACCACCTTCGATGTGCTCAACAAGTACTTCACCATTAAGCAAATGCCCGTGGTTGCTTCCACCTACTGGAACAACGTGTTTGGCCGCGTGCCCGGCGACGCCGATGGGGACGCCGAGGGCCTTGCCACCATGCGAAACATCGGCAAAAACATGGCCTGGCTCCTGCGTTGCATCGAGGCAGGACGGGCCGCCGGTATCAACGCACCCGAAGCCGATCGCGCAACGACCAACTTCATTCGATAAGTCCAGCGGTGGTCACCTCGATGTTCTATCAATGTCAGCGAAAAGCCAGCTGATGAGGCAAGGTGCCTTGAAAGAGGAGGGCGCTGGGCTTTTGCCCGCGCCCGACGATTGAAAGGCAGATTGCCCATCAGATGGCTTTGCAGCGTCGAGGTGACCGCCGTTCGTTAGAACGGCGGAACATAATATGAATATTCAAATCTTCGGGACTAAGAAGTCCTTCGATACCAAGAAAGCACAGCGCTTCTTCAAAGAGCGCCGCATTAAGGTGCAGTTTATTGACCTTAAGGAAAAGGAGATGAGCAAGGGCGAGCTCACGAGCGTCATGCAGGCGGTCGGTGGCATCGACAAGCTGCTCAATCCCAAGGCCAAGGACGAGGAGACGCTCGCGCTCATCCAGCACCTTACCCCTAGCCAGCGCTTCGATAAACTGCTCGAGAACCAGCAGGTCTTGGCCGAGCCCATCGTGCGCAACGGCAAAAAGGCCACCGTCGGTTATTGCCCTGATGTATGGGGAGCCTGGGAGTAGCCTGTGTTATTTGCCAGCGCGTGGGTATAAGAGCAGGCGTTTGGCATAAGATTCAACTGTAAGCCATGTCTAACAAAGGAGGGCACATGCCCAACAAACCCGTGAAGATCATCATGCTTACCGGATACCTCGGTGCCGGCAAGACCACGCTGCTCAACCACATCCTCGCTAACGACGGCGGTATCCGCGCCGCCGTGATCGTCAACGATATCGGCGAGATCAACGTCGACGCCAGCCTTATCGCCGACGGCGGCCTTTCCGAGACCGATGACCTCATCCCGCTCACCAACGGCTGCATCTGCTGCACGCTTTCGGATGACCTGGCCAACCAGCTGCAGGGCATCGCCGATTCGGGCAACTTCGACTACATCATCATCGAGGCATCGGGCATTTGCGAGCCTATCCCCATCGCCTACACCATCTCGAGCTTCTGCGACGAGGCCAAGGTGGGCGGCGAGCCCAAGCTCGCGCTCGACAACATCGTGGCCGTGGTCGACTGCGCCCGCATGTACGACGAGTTCAACGGCGGTCGCGACCTGCTGGCCGAGGATATCGACGAGGACGACATCGAAAGCCTGCTCATCCAGCAGATCGAATTCTGCTCCACGCTGATCCTCAACAAGACCGATACCGTGACGCCCGAGCAGATCGCCGAGCTCAAGGCCATCGTGCGCAGCCTGCAGAAGGACGCCGTGATTGTCGAGGCCCAAAACGGCGAGGTCCCCATGGAGGAGCTGCTCGACACCGACCGCTTCGACTTTATGCGCGCCTACAACTCCGCCGCCTGGATCGAGGCCATGGAGCATCCCGAGGAGCACGACGACCCCGAGGTGCTCGAGTACGACATCGAGACCTTTGTGTACTCGCGCCGCAAGCCGTTTGACCTGCAGAAGTTCACCAATTTTGTTGAGCAGGAGTGGCCCGACGAGGTCATCCGCGTCAAGGGTCCGCTGTGGCAGACCGGCGATCCGGACATGTGCTACATGTTTGAGCAGGCCGGCCACCAGATGCGCCTGATGGAGAACGGCCTGTTTGTCGATTCGGCGCCCGAGGGCGAGAAGCAGAAGATCATCGACGAGAACCCCGAGATCATGCAGATTTGGGACGACGAGACGGGCGACCGCATGACGAGCCTGTGCATCATCGGCCGTCACATGGACAAGGATGCGCTCATCGCCTCCCTCGATACCTGCCTGACCGACTGGCACCGCGCCTAGGTTTATCCAAGCGGGCATTTTTCCGCCTATGTAACCGCCAAACCACCACGAAGGTGCTCTTCGTGGTGGTTTTTCGTTCTGAGCCAAGGAGATTCATGTTCAACATTGTGCTGTATGCGCCCGAGATTCCGGCCAATACGGGCAATATCGGCCGTACCTGCGTGGTCACCGGCGCCCGCCTGCATCTGGTGGAGCCGCTGGGCTTCTCGCTCGACGACAAAACGGTACGTCGCGCCGGCCTGGGCTACTGGCAAAACTTGGACGTGACGACCTATGCCGGCTGGGAGGATTTCCTTGCACGCAACGGTCTCTCCCCTGCCGACGAGCGCCTACATCTGCTGACCAAAAAGGCACGCCGCACCTATGCGCAGAGTACCTACCACGACGGCGACTACTTGGTCTTTGGCAGCGAGAGCTCGGGCATTCCCGAGCCACTGCTCGCCGCGGCGCCCGAGCGCTGCGAGCGCATCCCTATGCTGCGCGATTGCGACTCGCTCGATAACGCCGAGGCTTGGGAAGCCCACGAGGAATCGCTCGGACATACCGAGGACAGCCACGAGGCTATCCTTCAACAGGACATCTGCGGCAACTTCGTCAACCCGGACGACTACCGCATCAGCGCCCTCAACCTCTCCAACAGCGCCGCCATCGTCCTCTACGAAGCCCTGCGCCAAACAGGCTTTCCGGGAATGTGACAAAGGAACTGTCCCTTTGTCACATTCAAGCGCCGCGCCGATGGCGCACACGCCTAATTGATGCTCTAGATAAAAAGCCCTCACTTTTAATCAGAATTAACTAAAGTAAAATGAAGTTAAACGGCGCTGTGAAAGGAGAGCTTTGTGGAATATCTCGAGAACCCGTTTACCCCTAGCTTTGGCGAGGTTCCTGCCCATCTCGCTGGCAGACAACAGATTATTCGGGATTTGGACCGTGCCTTCTTGAGCCAGCGCAGGCGCCCAGAATTGACCTCGATCTTCTCAGGCGCACGTGGAACCGGTAAAACCGCTCTCATGTCGTCGCTCGCGACAAGGGCGGAATCCCACGGCTGGATTGCCGTAAAGCCAACCGCGCTCCCGGGAATGCTTGAGGAAATCGAGTTCGGGGCGAAACGTGCTGCCGGCCATCTTATCGACCCGTCTAACAACTTCGAAGGCACCGGTCTCGGAATTGCACCGCTCGGCAGCATCGAGGTCAATCGCGTTCACGATGCCTCAACCTGGCGTTATCGCATGAGCGACATCATCGACCAGCTCAACGAGGCTGGCACCGGTCTGCTCGTTACGGTTGACGAGGTGGACCCGACACTCGACGAGATGATTCAGCTCGCAGCGTCGTATCAGCACTTTGTGACCGATGGAAAACGCGTCGCCCTGCTCATGGCGGGACTTCCCAACAACGTATCGACGCTACTAAACCACAAGACGGTCTCGTTTCTTCGCCGCGCCCAACAATATCATCTGGGTCGCATTGCCGACTATGACGTGCGCGAAGCCGTGATTCGCACAATTCAGGAAAACGATCGCCTGGCAGATGCTGAGGGAATCGATAGAGCCGTTCGCTCGATCTCTGGTTTTCCCTTCCTATTGCAACTCGTAGGCTACCGTGCCTGGGATCTCACAAGCGATTCGAAGGAAATCTCGTCACGCGACTTTGACCTGGGAATCAAAATCGCGCGCGACGAGATGGACGACCGAATTCTCGCGGCAACCTATCGGGAACTCACTGCAGAAGACAAGCGATTCCTCATCGCCATGCTCGATGACGAGGAAGAGTCCACCACCGCCGACCTTGTCGAGCGCCTTAAGCGTTCGCCGCAGCAGGTCTCCCGCTACCGACGCCGCATGATAGACGCCGGCATCATTGGGGAACGTGGGCGCGGAATCGTCGCTTTTGAATTGCCATTCTTCCGCGACTATCTCGCCGCTCAATGCGTGAAATAGAATTCAATGTGACAAAGGGGCAGTCCCTTTGTCACATCGCCTATAGGTAGCGGCCGGTAATGCTCTTGGAGCAGGCCGCGATATCCGCCGGCGTGCCGGCGCAGACGATTTGCCCGCCGGCGTCGCCACCGCCTGGGCCCATGTCAATCACATAATCGGCGTTACGGATAAGATCGAGATCGTGTTCAATCACGATAACCGTGGCGCCCTTGGCAACAAGGCCGTCGAACACGCTCAGCAACACCTGAACATCGAGCGGATGTAGTCCAATCGTGGGCTCGTCGAACACAAATACGGCATCATCCTGCACGCGGCCCATCTCGCTCGCGAGCTTAAGGCGCTGTGCCTCACCGCCCGAAAGCGCCGGTGTGGGCTCGCCAAGCGTAAGATAACCCAGGCCCAGGTCGTGCAAGGTCT
The DNA here is from genome assembly GCA_052278285.1 of Collinsella sp. GTDB lineage: Bacteria > Actinomycetota > Coriobacteriia > Coriobacteriales > Coriobacteriaceae > Collinsella. Next base: position 15,088 of record DAWBYD010000033.1, read on the forward strand.
GCAAGCGCGCCTGGACTTTCTTGAGTCCCACCGTGGCGTCGAGGGCCTCGTCCACGCTCATGTCCATGAGCTGCGGCAACGTAAGCAAGCTCCCGTCCTTGCCCTCGCGATGGATATGCGAAGCTGCGTCTGCATAACGTGAGCCGCGACATGCCGGGCAGACGATCTCGACATCGGGCAAAAACTGCACGTCGAGCGATATCGATCCCGTGCCATCACACGTAGGGCAGCGCAAGGCGCCGGTATTGTAGCTAAAGGCACCCGCCTTGTAGCCGGCCGCCTTGGCCTCGAGCGTACGGGCGAAGGCGCGACGCAGCTCGTCATGGATGTCGGCATAGGTCGCTACCGTCGAGCGAACATTGGCGCCGATGGGCGTGGCGTCAATCAGGTTTGCGCGGCCAATGCCCTCGGCATCGACCCAACACACGTGCCCCGGCAAGCGCTCGCCAGCTGCCTGCGCCTTAAGCGCCGGGATGAGCGTCTCGAGCACCAACGTCGTCTTGCCCGAACCCGAAACACCCGTAACCGCGACCAAGCGACCGCGCGGAATATCGACTTCGAGCGGCTTGACGGTATGGATGGTATCGGTCGCCATGCGGATATGGCCCTGGTCGAACATTTCGTCGTCAGTCACCTGCGGACGCAAGCGCTTGGGCTCGGCGCGCAAAAACGGCGCGATACGGCTGTCCTGCGATTGCTCGACCTCGTCCACCGTGCCCGCGGCGATTACACTGCCGCCGCCTGCTCCGGCAACGGGGCCCATCTCGACCAGATAATCAGCCTCCACCAGCACACGTGTATCGTGGTCGACAACAACCACGGTATTGCCGTCATCCACCAGGTCGCGCATTACGCCCACCAAGCCGTCGACATTGGCAGGATGCAAGCCAATTGAGGGCTCGTCCAGCACATAGAGCACGCCTGTCGATCGGTTGCGCACCACGCGGGCGAGTTGCACGCGCTGGCGCTCACCCGTGGAGAGCGTGGCACCAGCGCGGTCGAGTGAAAGGTAATCGAGACCCAAGTCGACCAGGCGACGGGCCGCGCCCAAAAATGAATCGCAGATATCCATCGCCATGGGCCGCATCTCGACCGGCAAGGATGAGGGCACCCCGCGCACCCACTCGACCGCATCACCAAGCGTCATGGCCCCGGCCTGTGCCAGATTGATACCGCGCACCTGAGGCTGGCGCGCAGCCTCGGAGAGACGCGTGCCGCCGCAATCGCGGCATGCCCCCTCGCGCAAAAAGCGTGCAACGCGTTTGAGGCCCTTGTCGTCCTTAACCTTGGCGAGCGCATTCTCAACGGTATAGACGGCGTTGTAATAGGTAAAGTCGAGCGGCGTGGCGCCCTCGCCGTTTTTGGGAACGTAGAGAATGTGCTTCTTAACCGCCGGACCGTGGAACACGATGTCGCGCTCTTGAGGCGTGAGCTGGTTAAACGGCACGTCGGTGCGCACGCCCATCTCGCCGGCGACCTGCTTCATCAAATCCCACATGAGCGTACCCCAGGGAAGCACCGCACCTTCGTTGATGGTCTTTGACTCGTCGGGCACCAGGCTCGCCTCGTCCACCTCGCGCATGACACCGGTGCCGCCACAGGTGGGGCATGCACCGCCACTGTTAAAGGCAAGGCCCTCGGCGCTCGGAGCGTAGAACTCGCGGTCGCACGTCGGACACGTGAGCGACAGGCCAGCCGCTACGTTGAGGCTTGGCTCCACACGCGCCCCGCAATGCGGGCACACGTGATGGGCGCAACGGCTAAAGAGCAGACGCAGGCTGTTGTTGAGCTCGGTCATGGTGCCAAAGGTGGAGCGCACGCCCGGCACGCTCGGACGCTGGTGCAGCGCGAGCGCCGCCGGTACGTGCAATACCTCATCCACCTGAGCGTGCTCGGCCTGCGTCAAACGACGGCGGGTATAAGTGCTGAGTGCTTCCAAGTAGCGACGCGAGCCCTCGGCATAAAGAACCCCCAGCGCCAGCGAACTCTTGCCCGAACCCGATACGCCGGCAATGCCCACGAGCTTTCCCAGCGGAATATCGATATCGATGTCCTTGAGGTTGTGTACGCGCGCGCCGCGCACCTCGATAGCCTGCGGGCTCATCTTCTGTTCCGTCACCTTTATCACCCTACTCATGCCATAAAATGCGGTCGCGGATATACTCGCCCAGCATGGGCACGGTAAACCGGACGAGGCCGTATCCGGCAGCCTCGATGACGCGCTCGCGAATCAGGCTTGCGCGATATTTACTCGCCCAGCTTTGGGTTCGGTCGCAACGCTCAATGATGTCCGCCATGCGCGTCGGCTTGTCCTCGTCAACCGCCATAGCCTCGATAAAGAGGCGCTGTGGACTGCGCAGCCCGTAATACAGGGGCGCGTCAACCGCTTCGTAGAACTCGGAGACGGCATCCGCGTGCCCAGCCTCAACATCGCGCTCTTCAATGACCTGCGAGCCACGCCGGACAGCAGAGCGCCACATGTAATAGCCCACCAGCTGAACCATATAGGGATGCCCCATGCTCTTGCGCGCCGCAAGGTCCGCCGTCTCCGCATCAACGTAAAGACCAGCGTCTTTGACCGTCTGGATATACGAATCGCGCACTTTGGGCAAAGAAATCGCCCCCAGCGTACGCTGCTGAGCACGCCGCAAAAACGTCACGCTCGGCTCTTCGAGCAAGTCATCAACCATACTGGGTAAGCCGGCGAACACCAGCGCAAGACCACGCTGGTCGCTATCGGACAAGCCCGTGGCATCCTGATCTCCGAGCACCTGCTGATAGAGAACGGCAAGTGCCGCCAGTTCCTCGATAGACGCAGATTGCGCCTCGTCAATCGCAAACAGTATGCCCTTGCCCGGACCGAGCTTCTTGAGGCGCTCGTTGACCAGCCCTCGCAACGTTTCGCCCTTTGCTCGCGCCGCCTCGACCGACATCCGGCCAAACGACGGACCGAACTCCATTGACGTCACAACCGGCCTATTCGAGCGAAGCGCATCGGCCAGGCGGTCGCATAAGCCAAGCGAGGCGGAATCGGAGACAACCGCCCATCCGCGCTCATTGGCTAGACGTTGCAGCTCCCGCAGGAGAACCGTCTTGCCGCAGCCGCGGTTTCCCGTAATGAGCATGAGCCTGCCCGGCGCTCCAGCGCCGTTATCGAGCCCCTCCTCGAAATCTTCGATGACCGACTCTCGACCGATGAGCATCGGAGGCCGCTTGCCTGCCGTTGGCTTAAAGGGATTTGGATTCATGTCGGCCTCCTCGGATCGGTAAACCCTGGTAATAGTTATACCAACTTATACCGAGTTATACCAATAGCATGTGACAAAGGGGGTGTCCCTTTGTCACATGTGGCCGAAAAACTCTGCGTCTGCCGCTCGCCAAGGGCGGAAGGTGGCGGGGTCGACCTTTACGTGCGCCGCGGCGGGTACGTCGTACCATTTGACCGTGTAACCGGCACCGTGAGAGCAAAAGACTGAGTCGGGCGTGTTGGGCAGATCGGCCTCGGGCTCATAGGCGGCCGTCTCGATGACGTGCTCGGCATCATGGCAAGCCGCATAGCCGGCGAACTCCAGGTACAGATGACCGCGACCGCTCGTGTAGGCAGCCACCTCCAGCGCGTAATCCTGCACCTCGGATGCCGGC
>DAWBYD010000034.1:0-2756 GCA_052278285.1 Collinsella sp.
CGCCGATGATCTCGAGGATACGGGCAACGGAGTCGCCGATGGCAGGCGTGGGAGCCAGTGACAGGTCGACAATGCCTTTCTCGACACCCAGACGGCGGGCGGCCTCGCGGCTCATGAGCTCGCCGGCACGGGTGATCTTAAAGGCGGTCTGCTTAATCTTTTCGGCGACTTCCATCATCGAGGCGGAGTCGGGGAGCGTCTCCAAGGCAGCAGCCATAACGCCGGGGCCCGAGACACCAACGTTGATGACGGCGTCGGCCTCGCCACCGCCGTGGACGGCGCCCGCCATAAACGGGGAGTCCTCGACCATGTTGGCAAAGCAGACAAACTTGGAGGCGCCAACGGAATCCTGGTCGGCCGTGAGCTTGGCGGCATCGATGATGGTCTGGGCGGCCATGAGCACAGCGTCCATGTTGATGCCGGCGCGTAGGCTGGCGACGTTTACGCTGGAGCAGACGCGGCTCGTAGTGGCGAGCGCCTGGGGGATGGACTGGATGACGCGGCGGTCGGCGTCGCCGATGCCCTTCTGGACGAGTGCGGAGAAGCCGCCCAGGTAATCGATGCCGAGCGTCTCGGCCGCGCGGTCGAGGGCATACGCGATGGGGGTGAGGTCCTCATCCTTGCAGCACGCGGCGATCTGCGCCACCGGGGTGACGGAAACGCGCTTGTTGACGATGGGGATACCGTACTCGCGCTCGAGGTTCTCGGCGGTCTCGACCAGATGCTCAGCCGTGTGCGTCACGTGGTCGTAGATCTTCGTGCACATGCGGTCGAGGTTCTCGTCGCCGCAACCCATGAGCGAAACACCCATGGTGATGGTCCTGATGTCGAGGTTCTGCTCCTCAACCATGCCGCGGGTTTCCGCGATTTCTGCGGGCGTGATCGCCATCCTTGCGCTCCTATCTGCCAAAACGAGCATAGTCTTATCTATTCTAACGTGCCGCACGTGCCAAGTGGCGCATGCGGCACGTTTTGGTGCTCGGTTGTTTCCGTTGTGTTACTGCCCAAAGACCTCTTCGGCAATACGAGCGCTTTCGGCGGCGTCCTTGGCGTAGTAGTCCGCGCCGATCTGCTTGGCGTATTCGGGGGTGAGTACGGCGCCGCCTACGATGATCTTGACGCCCGGAACCTCGGCATGGAGCAACTTGATGGTCTCTTCCATGGCGACGACCGTGGTAGTCATAAGCGCCGAGAGGCCGACGAGTTTGATATCGCGCTCCTTGACGGTCTTGAGTACCTCCTGCGGATCGACGTCGCGGCCCAGGTCAAAGACGGTATAGCCGTAGTTGTCGAGCAGCATCTTGACGATGTTCTTGCCAATGTCGTGGATGTCGCCCTTGACGGTGGCCACGCAGATCTTGCCCTTGTCGGCGATCTCGCCGGCGGGCATCAGGCGCTTGATGGTGTCGAAGCCCACACGCGCTGCCTCGGACGAGGCCATAAGCTGCGGCAAGAAGAACTTGCCCTGGTCAAAGAGAACGCCAACCTCGTCGAGGGCGGGGATAAAGTGATTGTTGATGAGGTCCATGGCGTCGTGGTCTGCCAGCAGACGCTCGGTCTCGGCAGCGATCTCGCCTTTGCGGCCCGAGACGACCATGCGACGAATCGGGTCGTCGTTGCCGTCGGTGCCGGCGGTGCCCGCGGCAGGCGCGGCATCACTCGATGCGGCCTGAGCTGCTGCCGGGTTTGCGGCGATCTTATACGGATCGGTCCAACCGGCGTAGCGCTCGATGTATCCGGTCGAGCCCTCGTCCTCAACGCTCAGGACGCGATAACTGTAGACGGTATCCATAAAGCGCTTGGAGCCCGGGTTCATGATGGGGGCGTCCAGACCCGCGCCAAAAGCGGCAGCCAAAAAGACCGAGCCCAGCAGCGGGCGGGCAGGCAGGCCAAAGCTGATGTTCGACACGCCGAGCGCGCATTTGACGCCCAGACGCTCCTTGCACAGGGACATGGCGCGTAGGATCTGCTCGGCCTGGCGTTGATTGGTCGAGGCGGTCATGACCAGGCAGTCGATGAGGATGCGGTCCGGTCCGATGCCGTAACGGGCGGCCTCGGCCACGATGTGCTCGGCGATGGCGAAGCGAGCCTCGGCGGAATCGGGGATGCCGCCTTCGTCGAGCGTAAGGCCGACAACGTTGGTGCCGTAGTGGGCGACCAGCGGGAAGATCTCGTCCATGATCTGCTGCTTGCCATTGACCGAGTTGATGATGGGCTTGCCGGCGTAGCGGCGCACGGCGGCCTCGACGGCTGCGGGGTCGGTGGAGTCGATCTGCAGCGGCAGCAGCGTGGACCCCTGGAGCTGTTCGGTCGCCTGTTGGATGATCTTGACCTCGTCGATCTCGGGCAGGCCCACGTTGACGTCCAGAATGTCGGCGCCCTGTTCCTGCTGGCTGATGCCCTGGCTCACAACGTAGTCCAGGTCGCCGTCGCGCAGGGCCTGCTGCAGGCGCTTTTTGCCGGTGGGGTTGATGCGCTCGCCGATGACGGCGATCTTGTGGCCGTCGCAGGGAAGGTCCACGACCGTTTGGGCGCTCGTGACCGACATACTGGGCTTGCGGTGGCGCGGGCTGGGCGTGTGGTTATCGATAAGCGTGCGCAAGGCCGCCATGTGCGCCGGCGTGGTGCCGCAGCAACCGCCCACGACGCTCACGCCGTCGGCGATCATGCCGGCGACGGCCTCGGCGTATTCGGGGGCTTGGATATCAAAGACGGTGTTGCCGTCGTCGTCCACATGGGGGAGTCCTGCATTGGCC
>DAWBYD010000035.1:0-9457 GCA_052278285.1 Collinsella sp.
CCCTTGGAGCGTGTACTGTGGATGTAACCACAAAAAGCGTTCGGGGGGGGGGTGCTCACCCGCGAGCAATTCCTCCCGCATGAGATGCGCATCGTCGCTGCCCTTCGTATGCAGGGCGCAAGCGACGAGCAGGTCATTGTACGCGTAAAGAGCGAGAACCTCTTTCAATATCCCACGGAGCGCATGGTCGCCAACCGCGCAACCGTGTGCCTTCGCCGCCTTGACGCCATGGTGCCCACGGACGCCGTATGCGCCGCGCGCGGCATCGACCCCAAAACCGCCGTCGAGGCTGCGTCATCCCTAACCAGGCTCATGGCATCCGGCACTCCCACGCAGGCGGACCAGGTCATCTTCTACAGCATGATCTGCCGCTACGATATCGTGCGCGAGCTCGTGCTCGTCGAGGTAGGGGAGCGCCTACAAAACTTCGATTATGCCTTTACGGCGGTTGACCTCAACGCCTTTATGACACGCTTTACCACGGAGTATCCGGATGCGGCCCGCTGGACTGAGGCCACGGTCAAGCGCATTAAGGGCTCGCTCCGCCAGACGCTCCGCCATGCCGGCCTTATCGGCGAGGGCCAGGGCCCGGAGTCCGAGCGCCTGTCACCACTCTTCCTCGATTCCGATGTCGAGCGAGCCTTGGTTCAGCTGGGCGAGCAGTCGCTTATCGCGGCCCTTACCGGCAGGGCGGTGATGTAGCGTGGCTCCCGTCAAAAGCGCCGTCGACCCTGTTATCACCCCGGCGACTGATCTCACCACCAATATCGGTATCCATTCCCGCAAGAGCGTCGTGGCGGCGCATGCCCGCTCCGAGCGCGCCTGTCAGGAATTTGAGCGCCGTGCGCAGCTTCTGCGCGAGTGTCTGTGCAGCGAGGACTTTTTGGCCAACAAGGGCATAGGCAATGAGATCGGCTTCCACACTTTTTGCTATGATCCCGCGCTGGAGTTTGAGGCGCGTGCATTATTTGACACCCTTTCACGCGATGCCGAGGCCGACAAGCTTCCGTGCACGCTCAAGGTCGTGAACCTTTACGACGCCGTGCTGGCAATTCTCGAAAAGCGCCGTGTCCTCAAGGCTATCCCGCACCAAGAGGAGCGCCGCGGTACCCAGCGCGTGCTCGAGGACGTGGCCAAGTTCGCCTCGCCCGAGAAAGTCGCCGTGTACATCCTTGAGCAGACCGAGCCGCACGCGCCTGGAGACGTCGTTCTCCTCACCGGCGCGGGCGAGGTTTTCCCGTTCTTTCGCATACACACGCTTCTCCACTGCATGCTTGCGGATTTTGATGAGGTGCCTGTGGTCGCCGCCTATCCGGGCAGTTTCAACGGCTCTTCTTTCCAGCTCTTTAACCGTCTGCCGGCCGACAACTACTACCGCGCCATCGATATCTCGTAAGCACGGCTCCCCGCAGACAAGGCACTGCCGCCGGCAACAACCCTTTGCCATACGTTCCCAAACCCAAAGGAGCACCCATGGACAACACGATCATTCGCGACCTCTTTGCAAAAGACATCAACCGCTCCATCAACGGCGTGGTCAAGGTCCAGGATTCAAAAGATGGGTCCATCCGCCAGGAGCTTGACGAGTACGTGGTGACGCGCGAGCTGCAAGGGCACCTTGCCACGTTCTTCAAGGCATACGGCGATGCCATCGATGTGCCCACCGACAAGATCGGCGTGTGGATCAGTGGCTTCTTCGGTTCCGGTAAATCGCACTTCCTCAAGATGCTGAGCTACCTGCTCGAGAATCGCCAGATCGGTGGCATGAGCGCCATTCGCTACTTTGACGGCAAAATCGTCGACCCCATGGTCGCGGCTGCCATGGAGCGCGCGTGCTCGGTGCCCACGCAGGCCATCCTCTTTAACATCGATAGCAAGGCGGGGCAGTGGAAGCAGGGTGATACGGCTCCCACGGCGCTGCTTCGCGGCTTTGAGCGCATGTTCTACGAGGCGCGCGGCTTCTACGGCGAGGACCTCAAGCTTGCAAAGCTCGAGGACTACATCGATTCCCTGGGCAAGACCCGGGAGTTCCGCGAGGCCTTTGAGCGCGTCAACGGCGAGTCTTGGCTCCAGACCCGCGATACCTACAGCTACTTTGAGGACGACGTCGTCGAGGTGCTGCAGAGCGTGCTCGGCATGAGCGAAAAGGCCGCATGGAACTGGCTCGAGGGTTCTGAGGACGAGGTTTTGGCCCCTGATGTCTTTGCCAAAAAGGTCAAGGACTACGTAGACGCTCAGGCAGCGGCCCACGGCGGCAACTTCCGTTTGCTCTTTATGGTCGACGAGGTGGGTCAGTTTATTACAAACGACAAGGACCCAAGCCTTATGCTGAGCCTTCAGACCATCGTCGAGGAGCTGGGTGCCGCCTGCGGTGGCCGCGTGTGGGTGATGGTTACGAGCCAGGAGGCCATCGATAACCTGAGCCTGCCCGTGGGCAACGACTTTTCAAAGATCCAGGGCCGCTTCAATACCCGCCTTTCGCTCTCCAGCTCCAGCGTGGACGAGGTCATCCAGCGCCGTGTGCTCGAGAAGACCGCGCCGGCGGCCGATATGCTTGCACAGGTCTACGAGCAAGACGCCGCCGTGCTTAAAAACAACTTTACCTTTGAGGGTGGCTCGCGCTCCGACCTTGCCGGCTACGCCAACTCCAAGGATTTTGTGGCCAGCTACCCGTTTGTGGGCTACCAGTTTAAGCTCCTGCCCGACGTGATGACCGAGGTGCGCAAGCACGGTGTCAAGGCCAAGCACATGTCAACGGGCGAGCGCTCCATGCTGAGCGCGTTCCAGGAGAGCGCTCAGGCCATCCAGTATGACCAGACCGGTGCACTCGTGCCGTTCTGGTGCTTCTTCGACACTATCTCCAAAGACCTTGAGCACGGCATCAACCAGGTGGTCGACCGCGCGGTCCGTGCGGCCGAGGACGCAAAGGGCCTTGAACCCTACGACGTTCAGGTGCTCAAGCTCCTGTACCTGATTCGTTACATCGGCTACGTTAAGGCCACGGTCGAGAACATCTCCATCTTCATGATCGACGGCCTCGACGTGGACATGCGCGCCCTCAAGGACCGCGTCAAGGAGTCCCTTGCCCGCCTGGAGCGCGAGAACTACGTGGCACGCCAGGGCGATGCCTATAGCTTCCTCACCGACGAGGAGCAGGAGATAGCGCAGGAGATCGCACGCACTCCGGTCGATAACGCGCAGGTGATCGAGTCTATCAAAAAGCGCCTGTTCGACAGCATCTACACCGCGCGTAAACTCAACCGCGGGGCCAACGACTTTCCTTTTGACCGCTATGTGGACGGCTCAATCCACGGTGCCAGCATGGGCGGCATGGAGCTTTGCGTGGCGACTATGGCGAGCGATCTGGGCCGTGCGGACGATACCGAGCTGGCCTTGGCTTCTTCGGGCAAAGCCATCGTGGCTTTGAGCGACGAGGCGGATTATTGGGAGACGCTCGTCAACGCCGCCAAGATCCGCAAGTACGCCAAGACGCGAAATCTCCAGGAGCTTCAGCCGAGTACGCGCCAGATCGTCGAGTCCAAGATGCGCGAGGCAGCCTATAACGAGAAAGAGGCCGATGTCCTTTTGAGCGAGGCCGTACTCCATGCACGTTGCGCGGTCAACGGCCGCATAATTGAGGTCCGCGCGGCCAAACCCGCTCAGGTCTTTGAGCAAGTGCTGGCGCAGCTGTGCGATGTGGTCTTTGAAAAGGCCGACTATATCGGCGCGCCGGTCACGAGCGATTCCGATATCCGCTCCACTCTGGCGGGCAACGTTCAAGTGGGGCTCGCTGGCATGGACGCGGGCAACACGCGTGCGCTCAAGGAGGTCGAGGACTACCTCAAAGTTCAGCACCAGCGCCACCTGGATACCGCTATGGGCGATATCCAGCGCAGGTACCAGCAAAAGCCCTATGGCTGGCGCGAGGTTGACATCGCAAATGTGGTGGCGCAGCTTGTAGTGGAGCAGCGCGCGCAGGTGCTGTTTGGCGGTCAGACGGTTCAAGCTAACGACAGCCGCATGGTGTCGCTCCTGCGTAAGGATGCCGATAAGGCCCAGGTGCGTTTGCGCGTGCGCATGAGCGACCGGTTGCTGCGCGCCACGGGCGAGCTTATGCGTGGCCTGTTTGATCTCAAGACCGTGCCCTCCAACGAGGATAAGCTCGTGGCCGAGCTCAAGGAGCGCCTTGAGGGCTTGCGTGAGGTGTGCGTCGCCATGGCACGCGACTACTACACGGGTATCAAGCCGGCCTACCCGTATCCCGGTGAGGACGAGTGCGAGAAGATGCGCTCGGAGGTGGTCGACGTTCTTAAGGACCAGAGCGATTCCGAGGCGTTCTTGACCACGTTCACCAAGCACGAGGACCGCCTGTTCGATGCCAAGGAAGACTTTGACAAGGTGGTTGAGTTCTTCGAGTCCAACCAACGAACAGCGTTTGACCACGCCAAGGATTTCTTGAGCCGCACCGAGGGCATCGAGTATGCCTCCGATGACATTCCCAACGCTGTGGAGAACGTGGCAAAGGTACGCGAGATCCTCAAAGACCCAAAGCCCTACGGCCGCATTAAAGACCTTCAGCCGTTGATGGCACCCGTCGAGGAAGACATCAAAAAGCACCTGGGCATTCGCCGCAACGAGTTCTTGTGTCGTATCGAAAACGACCTGCAGGATTTGCGGAAGCAGGCCGAGAGCCAAGAAGGTTTTGTCAAGCAGGCCAAGGATGCCATCGCGGACGCCAACACCAGGTATGAGTCGTTCAAGAACCGCGCCCATGGCGTCCAGAGCCTCAACGAGCTTAACGCCCTCGCGGCAAACTGGGAAAACTGGATCGTTGCTGCAACCAACAAGATATACGACGCCGTGGATGAGGCCCGCATGCGAATGGACAACGAGCGCCGCACCACCGAGGTCACGAGTACGGGTGAGGTGGTCAAGAAGATCTCCAACAAGGGCGCCGCATCGTCTGCGCCCGTGCCCGCGTCTAAGCCCCAGCGCAAGATCAAGACCGCGCGCCGCGCCGATTTGGTCAAGCCGAGTCGCCTCTTGTCCGCAGAGGACGTGGAGCGCTACGTGGACGACCTGCGCTCTCGCCTTATGCAGGAGCTCGCTGCAAACGACGAGATTCGTATCAACTAACTCGCGGGGCCACCGGTGCCAAAGCGAGCACCGGTGGTTTATGGCGTTTAGAAAGGCTCATCAACCATGAACGATTCTGCTCTTAAGAGCTTCTGCACCTGGGCCCGTACAGAGCTCATCAAAGGCGTGGAGGCACAGATGGTGCGCTACGGCATCACCGAACCTGCACCTTCGCCCGTTGGGTCCGAGACCGTCAACGGCCTGCCCCTAAGTCCTGCTGAGGTTGAGCAGCGTGACGAGCTGCTGCGCATACAGACAGAGGTGGGACACGAGGCGCTGCGCGACCGAGCGGCCTACACCTGGTTCAACCGCATCGTGGCCATTCGCTTTATGGATGCACGCGGATGGCTCCCCAGCCGTATGCGCATGCTGAGCCGTGCGGACGGCAGCCATGGCAGCGAGGCCGTGGAGAACGCACTGGACGTGGAGATAGCGACGGCCGATACCGATCGCATAGCCGAGCTCAAGATGGCGGGCTTGGATGAACCGCTGTGGCGCTACCTGTTTATGGCTCAGTGCGAGGAGCTTGCCGATTGCCTGCCGGGCGTCTTTGAACGCGTGGGCGGTGCCATGGAGCTGCTGTTGCCCCAGGGCCTCATGATGTCCGACGGCGTGGTGGGCAAACTCAACACCATTCTCGCTGACGAGGACTGGCGCAAGGGCGTGACCGTTCTGGGCTGGATGTATCAGTACTACAACGCTGACGTCAAAGACGAGTTCTTCAAGGCAAAACGCAAAGCAGCGGCGGCGGACATCGCGCCCGCCACGCAGCTCTTCACCCCCGAGTGGATCGTGCGCTATATGGTCCAGAACTCGCTCGGCCGTCTGTGGATGCTCAACAACCCGGGGAGTTCGCTGCGCGAGCGCATGGAGTATTACATCGAGCCTGATACTGAGCACGAGGACTTCATCCGCATTTCGAGCCCCGAGGAGATAACCCTCTGCGACCCCGCATGTGGCTCGGGCCATATCCTGGTCTATGCGTTTGAGCTGCTCTTTGCCGTGTACGAGGAGCGCGGCTACCGCGAGCGCGAGATCCCGGAGCTCATCCTGACCAAAAACCTCGCTGGCATGGAGATCGACCCCCGTGCGGCTCAGATCGCGGAGCTGGCGCTTGCCATGTGCGCCCGCGAGCACGATCGTCGCTTCTTTAGGCGTGGCGTTCGCGCCGACGTTGCCGTGCTCTCGAGCATCCCGCTAGGGGAGGACGAGCTGCCGGGCAACAAGAAGCTCGCCGAGGAGCTGAGTCATTTGGGCGAGATCGGTTCGCTGCTCAATCCCTCAGAGGACGAGATCGACGAGCTCAAGGCTGCCGCCGCGAGTTGTTCCGATGACCTTTTTGCCGCTACGGCCAAAACTAAGCTCGAAAGCGCTGCCGCCATCTGCGAGAAGCTGTCCCGTCGTTTTGCCTGCACCGTTGCGAATCCTCCGTATATGGGCAGCAGCAGCTTTAATCCATTCATGAGCAAGTGGATCAAGAAGAACTACCCCGACGTGAAGAGCGACCTCTGCACGTGCTTTATCGAGCGCGGTTTTAACCTTGTCGAGGATAAGGGCTACGCTGCAATGGTTACCATGCAGAGTTGGATGTTCCTGGGCAGCTTTGAGAAGATGCGCTCTTCGATCATCGAGGGCAAAACGATTGTCTCGATGGCTCATCTCGGCCCCCGCGCATTTGACGCCATCGGCGGCGAGGTCGTCAACGTAACCGCCGATGTCATCTACAACGGCCGCGCGGCATACGAGGGCGCTTACGTGCGCCTCGTCGACATCAACGGCAGCGAGGCGAAGCGCCTTAAGCTGCTTGCGGCGATCCAGAACCCCGACTGCGGCTGGTTCTACCGTCGCGGCGCCGACACCTTTAAACAGATCCCAGGCATCCCCATAGCCTACTGGGCCAGTGACGCTCTTCTGGATGCGTTTGGAAACGCAAAACAGCTCAGTGAGTATGGCAAGCCGCGCCAAGGGCTTGCTACTGGCGAGAACGCTCGTTTCGTTCGCGAGTGGTGGGAAGTCGATGATTGCAAGAGCGTCTATTCCTGTGGATCTATTCAAGAGTCGATTGAAAGCGCTTGCAAGTGGTTCCCCTACAACAAGGGCGGCGATTTCCGCAAATGGTACGGAAATAATAGCTCAGTTGTTAACTGGGAGAATGACGGACAGGAGATCCGTAATTACAAAGACCAGAATGGTAGATTGCTTTCCAGGCCACAGAATACAAACTGCTTCTTTAGCCCATCGATTACCTGGTCGAAGATTTCAAGCGGGTCCATTGCGTTTCGTTTTAAGCCTGCTGGGCATATCTTTGATGTGGCGGGCACGAGCGTTTTTAGCGACGAGGAGTCACTCAAGTATCTCCAGGGAGCTTGTAACAGCTCTGTGATCATGCGTGTCGCAAGCATGCTCTCGCCGACGCTTAATTTCGAGGTAGGCCAAATCGCAACCTACCCGATCATTCAGAACGAGGAACAGGAGCCGTTGGTCAACGACATGGTCGACTCGTGCCGCGAACTATCAAAAACCGATTGGGATTCGTTTGAAACCTCCTGGGATTTCAAACGCAACCCCTTGGTTTAGGTGAGATTCATGTTTGAAACAGTATCAGCAAATAAGGTTGTGTTTGTTGAATCTAATCCTGCATGGGTTAAATGTGGTCTATCTCAAAAGTCACTGGGCCCTGTGCTTTCCCCGCTTCTTAGGTTCTTTGTTGTCGAAACTCCAGCTCCGGGGCTGTCTAGCAGAAGCATTCCGGTATCTGAATACGGGTGGGATACTCCCTGGAGAAAACCCCAATATTTGAATAAAAAACTTAAGGCATCAAGCTCAAATAAGTCTTTATATTGGGCTGCCGCGGCTGTTGGTGATATGGAACAGGCTTTGCGTAATGCTGATTTGTTTGATTGCGCTGGCATCGAGTCAAAGCCCTTCGAGTCTGCTGTCTTTTATGATGCCAAAAGTAATCAAACACTCAGTTTGTTTTATCACCTACGAAATGGATTTGCTCACGGCAGATTCTGTGCATTTAAGTCAAAGGGCGATGTATGGTTCGCTATCGAGGATGTTGCGGGAAAACGAAAGAATGACCCGGCAGGTGACATCAAAAGACTCACTGCAAGAATTTTAATCAAGAATTCGACTCTATGTAAATGGATGAAGCTGATAAAGGATGGGCCTGGTGTTCGTTAATGGGTTTCACCTCGTGTCCGGGTGTTTAGCTGGCTTTAACTAGTGAGCTGAGAAATGATATCAGGTTGTCTTTCCTTTACGCTTGATGCAGTTTGCAGGGTTTGACTTGCGATGTCGTGAGTCACTAGTGCGTTTCTGCAAATGTCCGATGCGGTGAATAGCTTTTCCAGAAGTCGATCGGTAAGGTCGAGGCATTCTTGGAGATTTCGGTCCTTTAGTTTAAGCCTCTTGACAACTTATCAACAATGAAAGGACGGCCTTATGGCCACGCTACTCAAAGATAAATACGAGGTTCGCAAGGCCGAGGTCAATGCTCGCTTCGAGCAGCTCCGCGCTAACGAGGAGGAGCTCAACCGAATCTTTGCCAAGATCTACAACATGGAGGGCGAAGTGCCCATCGAGGTCGAGGACAAGTACGTATCGGTGGCACGCATCTTTGATACCGCCGACGAGATCCCCGAGAGCTATAAGGGCAACAAATACGTGCGTACCAAGCGCGACGAGATTACCTCGCTCATAAGCTATGCCGTGGGCTGCATGTTTGGCCGCTATTCCCTGGATGCGGACGGGCTGGTCCTGGTCGATCAGGGCGCCACGGTCGACGACTATCTGGCAAAGATGTCCAATCCCGATCACGTGACCTTTATGCCCGATAGCGATAATGTGCTGCCCATTACCGATGACGAGTACTTTGACGATGACATCGTGCGCTACTTTATCGATTTTGTGCGCACCGTGTATGGCAAGGAGACGCTCGAGCAGAACCTGGCCTTTATTGCCGAGGCGCTCGGCGGCAGGGGTACCTCGCGCGAGGTAATCCGCACCTACTTTTTGAAGGACTTCTTTAAGGACCACTGCCAGACCTATAAGAAGCGCCCCATCTACTGGCTGTTCGACAGTGGCAAAAAGAACGGCTTCAAGTGCCTTGTTTACATGCATCGCTATCAGCCCGACCTGTTGGCTCGCATCCGCACCGACTATGTGCATGAGCAGCAGGAGCGCTACCGTGCCCAGATCGGCTATGCCAACGATGCCCTTGCTGGTGCCGAGCGCGGCGAGCGCGTGCGCTTGGACAAGCGCGTCAAAAAGCTTAACGACCAGCTCAAAGAGACCATTGGCTACGAGGAGAAACTGC
>DAWBYD010000036.1:0-4113 GCA_052278285.1 Collinsella sp.
CCACGTTGTTGCCGCCAAAACTCCAGCAGATCATGTTGGCGAACAGCGTCACCAAAAAGGCCACGCCCACGACCATCGTCAGCGGGTGAGCGCGCCCCACCATGGCGGCAACCGCGTCCACAATGCCCGAATCGAGTGAAAGCTGCTCGGTGGGAACCGCGGCTCCAATACCGATGCCACAGATAATGTAGATCGCCGCGATGGCAACGCCACCGGCGATAACCGCCTTGGGGATATCGCGCGATGGGTTCTTCATCGTGCTGGCAAAGGTCGCGACCACCTCAAAGCCCATAAAGTTGAATAGGATGATTGAAAGATACGTCAGTGAGTTAGTGTCTCCCAGATCGGGGACAAAGGTCTTAAACGACATATCGTTGGCAAAGCCGTTATTGCAGGCAAACCAGATGCCGACGATTCCCACCACGGCGGTAATGAGCACCTTGATGACGGCGCCGCCATCCATGACCCAATCGGCCTCGGCCACCGGCTGCATTGCCATGACCGTGACGCCCCACACAAAGGCAAGCTCGATGGCAATTCGGACCCCAAGCGAAAATTCGATGCCCCATACCGCATTGATGACACTGGGGAACATGCAGGCGATACTTGCCACCCACAGTGGAAAGTTGACCCAATAGCACCAGGAGCAGCGGGCGCCCCAACGGTCGCCCAAGCCCAGGCGAACCCAATCGTACAGACCGCCCTCGGAATCGAACGCCGTACCGAGCTCGGCCACCACCAGGCCATAGGGAAGCAAAAACGTAATGATGAGGAAGATCCACCAGAAGAACTGCACGTTACCCATGGCAGATGCCGGAGCGGCCGCCTCGATGGTAAAGACAACGCAGATAACCGAGAGGATGACCTCGAACAGGGAGAACTTTTTACCTGCCACGACACGCTCCCCCTACAGCAAAAAGGATGGCATCTGTACCGAAGGCGCAGCCCAAGGTAGGGTTGCAGGCCGCGTCACCGGTGCAGGTGCCATCCCAAAGAGAAGAGAGGATGCAATTGTTGGACCAACGCTCGCGGAACAGGCGCGTGTAGATAACGATACGCTGGTACATAGATACTCCGATCAAAACGGCCGCGATTGCGACCGGAATCTTTTGGCAATTGAAGACGCGTCTGACCTGGGATATTCAAGCGAACAATTGGCCTAACCCGCAATAAATCCCAGATCAGACGCGTACTCAATCAAAGAGGCGGGCACTCCGAAGTGGAGGCAACGGAGTGCCCAAAGAAAAACCCAGCCGACCAAGACATCGAATAAACCGACCATCAATGCCCCGAGATGGTCACGGTGCGATTCATCGACTGTCCGATTGATCGGCTGGGTTTCCGAGGTGCGGCAGATTGCCCTGAAAGAGGAGGGCATAGACCTTAAGGGTCATGCCCGACGATTGAAGGGCAAGGTGCCGTGCCTCGGGAAGCCAGACAATTACGCGGACGGCTCCTGCTGCGTAATGCAGTGGATGTTGCCGCCGCCGAAGACGACCTGCTCGGACTGGACGCCGACGCACTTGTAGACGCCCTCGCCCCAGACCTCGTCATAGATCTTCTGGAGCGTGTCGACGGCCAGCTGGTCGTTCTCGTCGCCGTACTGCGGGACGATGACGCCGTGGTTGGTGACCAGGTAGTTCATGTAGGACGCGATCAGCGGCTCGTCGGGGACGCGCGGCTCGGCGTTCTCGTCGGCGTCGATGGTGTCGCAGGAGGCCTGGTCCATGAACAGCGGGTTCACGGGCATGCAGAGCTTGTAGACCTTCATCTTGTGGCCCTTGGCGTCAACGGCGTTGGAGAGGGTCTCGTAGGCAGCGTGGCACTGCTCGTAGAACGGATACTCGGGATCGTCGGTCCAGATGCAGGCCATGACGCCCGGAGCGATGAACGTGGCAACGTCGTCGATATGACCGTTGGTCTCCTCGGGGTCGATGCCCTCCTTGACCCAGATGACCTTCTCGACACCCAGGTAATCCTTGAGGTGCTCGTCCATGTAGGCGCGAAGCTCCTCGCTCCAAGGCTCAAACTTCTTGTGGAACTTGGGCCAGATGGACTCGGGATCCTCTTCCTCCTCCAGAACCGCAGAGCAGGTGCGGCCCGGGGAAAGCAGGCACTGGTCGGTCACGACAAGGGTGCCCTCGCCGTCGACGGTGATGGAGCCGCCCTCGAGGATCATGTCGTCGGGACGATAGCGACGGCAGCCGGAGAGCTCAGCCATCTTGAGGGCGATCTGCTCGGCCTTGTCCCACGGAAAGTACAGGCCGGCGACGAGGCCGCCGTAGGCGTTGAAGTGCCAGTGGTTGGCGCGCTTCTCGCCCTTGCCGTTGATGACGTAGGTGGCGGCGGTGTCGCGGAACCAGGCGTCGTCGGTGGTCATCTCGATAACGGTGACGTTCTCGTCGTTCTCGAAGACGGCCTTGCAGTTGGCATAGTCGACCTGGTTGGCGCACATATAGACCGGGGTGAACTCGGAGATGGCGCGGGCGATGGCGGCATACTGCTTCTGAGCCGGCTTGGCGCCGTGGGCCCAGGTGTCGGTGCGGTGGGGCCAGCCCATCCACACGCGATCCTGCGGGGCGAACTCGGCGGGCATAAAGAAGCCGTCGGCCTTGGGGGTGGACTCGGACTCGGTGATCGTACGCATAAGATTTCCTCCAAATCGAACGATCGTTTGCCGCGGGCGGATTACCCGCAGCCTAAAACCAAGAGATAGTGGGCGCCCGTCCCCCGGCAAAGGTCGGGGCGCCCGGTGCCGGTTTTCACGGAGCCGCACCGACGAGCGGCAACGTAACCAAGTGCGTGGAGACAAACGCACGAAGGATACGAGAGAGAGGTTGGGGCGGGCGGTGGTTACCGG
The DNA here is from genome assembly GCA_052278285.1 of Collinsella sp. Lineage (GTDB taxonomy): Bacteria > Actinomycetota > Coriobacteriia > Coriobacteriales > Coriobacteriaceae > Collinsella. Next base: position 2,861 of record DAWBYD010000036.1, read on the forward strand.
AGCTATCGCTCGCACCCGCCCCAGGAAATAGTGAGCAAATTTGTCGCTTTGGGCACGCCCTCGAAGAGGCTAGAGTGCCTGGAGTCGGGAGCGACAAGCCCGACGAAGCGCACGTTGGTACGCGAGGAGGGTTGGAGCCCCAGAACCGGGTGCTCTAGTTCTCCTCGGCCTCGGCGGCCTCCTCAGCGAGACGCTGAGCTGCCAGCTCGGGAGTGAGGCCCTTGTACTCGGTCTCGCGGCCCTTAGCGCTGACGACGCGGACAACCTCGCCGATGAGCAGAAGCACGATGAAGATAACGATCATCGGGAGCTTGTCGCCAATTTCAGCGGCAGAGAACGGCACCAGCGTTGCAACGATGGCCAGGATCAGCTCGATGCAAGGGATGGCCAGCATGACCTTCATCATGGCACCCTTAAACGGGAACGTGAAGATGCGCTCGCGGTCGGGGTCGTTCTTGCGAAGGTTGAGGAACGCCGGGAACATCGGGATGTAGGTCAGCAGCAGGAAGACGACGGAGGTGCCGAAGAGCATCCAGAAGACGCCGTTGGAGATGGCATCGATGGGAACGAGCTGCAGGCACAGCACCAGGGAGGCAACGACGGCGTTGACCAGGTTGGCACCGTTGGGCATGTCGTCATCAGAGATCATCGAGGCGAAGACCTTGGGCATGTTGCCGTGCTCGGCAGCGTAGCGAGCAACGGAGTTAACGCCGAAGGACCAAGCAGCCATGTTGGCGAACAGGGTGATCAGGAAGGCAATGCAGATGACCTTAAAGATCATGGAGTCGCCCACCATGGTCTGGACTGCATAAATCATGCCGTAGTCGGGGTCGATGGAATCGGCCGGCACAGCAGCGCCGATGCCAAAGCCAGCGAACAGGTAGATCACGGCGATGGACAGGCCACCGACGATGATAGCCTTGGGAATATCGCGAGCGGGATCGGCCATGTCATCGGTCATGGTGCAGATGACCTCGAAGCCCATGAAGTTAAAGATGATGATCGACAGGTAACCGAGAGCGTTGGTGTTGGTGAGCTCGGGCAGGAAGGTGGCAGCGGACATGTCGTTCGCAAAACCGTTCTCCATGGCATACCAAATGCCCAAAGCGCCAACGATAACGGCGACGGCGACCTTGATGATGGCGCCACCGTTAAGGACCCACTCGGAGTCGGCCGCCTTGGAGCGGCCCATGAGGTAGACGATCCACACAAAGGCAAGATCGATACCCATCTTGGCGATCAAGTTGAACTCA
>DAWBYD010000037.1:0-8686 GCA_052278285.1 Collinsella sp.
ACCCGAAGGCTTTCCATGTGTCTGTACTATGAGCCGTTGGGGAACCAGATGTCAACCAGCATGCCGAGCTCAGTCACCTCATCCTAGGGAAAGGAGCAAAGGGGCGTCACTGCTTTTGACGGTGCTCTTAGCTACAGTAGACCTTCCACGAAAGGTTTGAGCTTGTCGAGCATCGCGTCGCTTCTGATGACTGTACCTAAATCGAGGTGCTCACTCTTCTCCTTCGTAATCGTCTGAGTGATTACGCCCATGAACAGCAGCCTGGAGCCGATGGCAATTCCGTCGGTCGTGGGATAGCTGCCCTGGTTGAAGATGAAGGCGGGACTGCCGCTGGAGCCCTCGAATACAGATGCGTCAACGAGGAACTCGCGCTTACCCTTGTAGTCGTTCCAAGCGGGCGTGGAAGTCCAGCCTTGCCTGATGAGGGGGGTCTTGTTGTAGTCGTCATAGAGCCCGCTGGGGTATCCGATAAAGGTGATTTGCTCGAGCGCCGCCAAATTGTCCAGCACACTCTTCTTCGGGATGAGTCCAGAGTCGATGGATCGGTAGAAGGGCCTCTTCCCGTTTTCTTCAAGCATGCTGAGAACAGGGGCCACCGGCATCGCAACCAAGTCGAGCTCTCCGAGCTTCTTCCCCTCGATGAATGACTTGTCGAAGTTCACGCTGATGGTCTCGCGTGACGGGGCGTCACCTTCGGCTAGATTGATGACGAAGCGACCCTGAATCACATCCTTGAGGACATGGTGGGTGGTAATGAGCAGGGGCACTTTTCGCCCGTCTTCAAGGTCATAGGAAAAGAAGAATCCTGTACCCGAGACGCCCGTGCCTTCGGTAGTAATGCCCACAATGGGGACCGTGGTAAAGAGCAGCTGCGTGCTCGTATCATTAATGTTCATCGGTCTTGGTCTCCTTGTCATCGGGATCCGCCAGGTGTTCTAGGACGCGCTCGGCCAGATCAGATTTGCCCTGCTTCTCTTCTTTTCGGATAAAGATAAAAGCGACAAAGAGTCCTACTGCGCCACACGGTGCTACGCAGAGCATCAAGATACCGGGCAAAGATGCGAGATTGACAGATGACGACAAACCCCCGAGAAACCAGCCCAGGAACGTTGTCGCAAGACCTAAAAGGATGTCAGGTTTGTAGGAAGGGCGCTCCTGCTTGGCCTGAAGGAGCATCTCCCTTGCTTTTCTCAGGTCGCTGTCGCGCTGTCCGACGTATGATTCCTGCAGGTATTCATTGGGGATGCGAACCTCGTGGTCCTGGCGCACGGCGACGTGCTCCCGGTCATTTATGAGGTGGATGCCGTTACTTGCCTCTCCAACGCTAGCATTGTCGCCCATGTGCTCGAATACGCTGTCGAGGTCAGCCCACCTAACTCTATGGGCAAGCGCCTGGTCTTGTGGTGGGTTCTCTTGACCTTTCTCCACCAGATCTCCTTAGAACAAGGTCCTAGCGTCTTGCGGAGGTTTATGGTCACAGCAGAGACACCATGGTTCAACCAATATATCGATGGATAGATTATACCGTGCGGCTGATATGGCGACCAAGGGATGCTGCCGGCACGGCTGTGGGGTGCTAGTGACTTGCAGATTGCTGGCGACAGGCTACTAATAGCGGCATGGCTTTGCTGTTGGCTCACTCCGCCGCCCGCCTCACGGCGCCGGGGGTTTCTCGGCGCAGTGAGGCGGCATCGGTTGTTCTAGCTGTTCTGTGCCAATAGGTTGTTTACACCCGGGTAGTGACAAATAGGGAGGGCTCCCACATGCTGTGAGTTGTCTAGACGAACAGCAGAGGAGCCCTCCCATGGAGCAACATCCTAACGCAAGGCTCACCCCGAGGGGGCGCGAGACGCTCGTCTCGCGCATAGAGTCCGGCCTCGGCGTCGCCGAGACCGCGCGTCAGATGGGCGTCAGCCGCCAGACGGCGAGCAAGTGGCTGCGCCGCAGCAGGTCCGGAGAGCCCATGTCCGACCGCAGTAGCCGCCCGCGCAGGCTCGCGAGGTCCACGCCGCGCGAGATCGAGAACCGGGTCCGCGAGGCGCGCTCGTCACTGCCGCTCGCCCCGCCCGAGCTGGCGCCGGGCGCGCTATGCTTAGGGAGCGGTGGGCGCCTCCGGAGCAGCAGGGGACTCGGACGCGGTGATGCCGGAGGTGTCGACCTCGCCGATTCCGGCGAGCTGCTCGATGAGGGGGAGGCCCATCGGGTCGTCCACCTCGACGCCGCCGAGCACGATGGTGCTGTCGCGCGTGTCGATTTGGGTTGTGAACACGGCCGGGTCGAAGCCCGAAGCGATAAAGCCAATGCCCGCGAGGACAACACCCGCGGCAACGAGCCCGCCCGCCACGGCGAGGTAGATCTTCTTCGCGCTGGTCATGGTACTCACTCCTTTCTAAGCCGCGAGATGCGCGGCAGCGCCGCCCTTCTCGCCCTTACCCTTCCAGAAGGGCGAGGCGGCCTTCCTCGCCCAGAGCGCCGAGAGGCGCGCAATTTGTTTTGAGGCGGCCCAAGCGCCAGCACCAACGAAGAGCGCCACGCCGACGAGGCCGAGCCCCACGCCCGCCGAGGCGAGGGCGTACGGGAAGTGGCCGATGATGACGCCGCTTACGGCAAGCAGGAGCCCAACTACGCCCACGCCCCCGAGTGCCACCGCGACGATCCACACGCAGAGCGCCAGCACCCAGATGCAGATATAGACCGTGACGGCCACGGCGGCGAAGGCGGCGAGCAGCGGCACCCACACCGGGGAGCCCACGATGGCCAGCACCCACAGCAGCGCGGTGCTGCGCCGGCGCGTCCTCGCGATCGCGCGCGGCACGGCGGGCAGGTCGTCGAGCGTGGCCTCCGCCACCTCGCCGGGCGTGCCCATGGCGGCCACGGCCTCCTCCTCGCTCATACCGTCCTCCATGCGGTCGGCGATGGCCTCCGCATAGAACGCCTTGGTCTCCTCCACCTGCTCGGCCGGCAGGCAGGCGAGCAGCTCGCCCAACCGGCCCAGAAACTCATCGCGCGTCATGGTGCGCCTCCTCAACGTATGCGTAAATCTCCCGTACGGACGGCCACTCGGCCAGGAACTCCTCGATGCGCGCTCGCCCGTCGTCCGTGATGCGGTAGTACCGGCGCAGCCGCCCGTTGTGCTCGGCGGAGCGCGCCGTGATGCACCCGGCCTTCTCCAGGCGCTTGAGCAGCGGGTAGAGCGTCGACTCCGTGAGCCCCATGCTCGCCGGTACGTCCTTCACGATCTGGTAGCCGTAGGACTCCTCGCCGGAGACGGCCGCGAGCACGCAGGCCTCCAGGAAGCCGCGCTTCATCTGTGCCTCCATCCGCACACCTCCTCTCGTCATATACTATGCTATACACACTATACGATGCAAGGTATTAGACGTCAACTCTCATCGCGAAGATTCTCCGGCCCCTGCGCGCTGCGAACGTGATATCGCGGGGCGGTTGGCATTATGCATGAAACGTCAAGTAACGCTCTTTTGATCCACTTCCACTCGGCCCCATATGCCTTGTACAACACCCCCCTTCAACCTTGGGTTCAAGGGAGCCGCTAGGCTGGGCGTGCCGGACGGTAAGGTCCTGGACGCGATGGTGGACTTCTCCGATGCCATAGGGGTCATGGGTCTACGCCGATGGAGGCCCACGCACGCGGCAGGGCTCGCCCGTCACCGCTGGTCGCCGGACGGTCCCCACGCTCCGCTCGCCAACGCGCAGGCGACAGCAGCAGTCCAGCGCTAGCTGGAGACGCCGGAATGCCCAGAAGATGCGTTTCCCATCACTGCGACAGAGCTTTTTGCAGGGGTGGCAATTTTTCCTAATATCGAGGTCAGCTTGGCTTCGGTAGCCACCTTGAGAGCATCGCCAATAGACTCTTCCTTTATGCGTTCGGCATAATCGTAGGCAATACCCAAAAATTCCAGTCCCGAGCAACAGGAGTACAATTGCTGCATTGTTGCCACCTGATGGGAGATGGAAGATGGACTGCGATGGCTACCCGCGCATTCCCATGCCGTTGATGTGCACTGCCTTTGTGCCGGGGCAGATTGACGCTGCGGTTGCAGGCATTTCCGACCCCGATTCACGCACCATCGCCACGGCAGAAGCGCTGTACTTTCGCGGACAGGCCACACCCGCCGCCGAGACAGCACGCCCCTATCTTGACGCCACCGACCCCGCACTGCGTTATTCCGCATGCCTTATCTGCGGATATGCCAGTCTGTCGCTCAACCGTATCGCCGATGCCCGCCGTTGCCTTGCGGGCATCCTCGATGCGCCAACTGACGAGGAATCGCTCGCCGTCCACGCCACGCATATCCTGTTCGCCTCCGCTGCGAGCGTCCTGCTGCACTTGCCTTCCCCGCATTCCGCCGAAGAGTTTTATCCGCTTGCGGCGCATCTGCCCGAAGGCCTGCGCCTGTTCGCCAGCTACGTGATGGCGCATGCCCTGTACCTGCGCGGCGAATATGGCCGCAGTCTGGGCATGGCGGAAAACGCCCTGATCATGAAACAGGGAAGTTATCCCATCTCGGAGCTGTTCCTGCACTTGTCGGCTTCCATGGCCTGCATGAGCCTCAAGGACATCGACACCGCAAAGGCACACTTCGGAGCCGCTTGGGACGTTGCGCGTCCCGACGGCCTTATCGAACTCATCGGCGAACACCACGGCCTTTTGCAGGGGCTCATCGAGGCGTGCCTAAAAACGCGATACCCTGACGACTTCGCGCGCATCATCGAGATTACGTATCGATTCAGCTACGGTTGGCGGCGCATCCACAACCCCGATTCGGGCGAGGACGTGGCCGACGATCTAACGACCACGGAATTCACCATGGCCATGCTCGCCTGTCGTGGGTGGACCAACGCCGAAATCGCACGCCATATGGGAGTATCGCCGGGCACCGTCAAAAACCGCCTATCCGGCGTATACGCAAAGCTTGGCATCGGCACACGCGCCGAGCTGGTCGCGCATATGTTGCGTTAGCAACCGGGCTGCCAAGCGCATCGAACGCGTTCCGGAACCCGGCGCTTCGCTCAATCAATTTGGACATTTTGCCCCTTGAACGGCACTACCGCCACGGGGCACCTTCTCGCAAAATTGGATTATTTCCACCGATACCTGCGGGATGGGAGCCAAAGATGCTTGATCGCCGTTCGTTACTTGTTGCCGGAGCATCCTCGTTGGCAGGCAGCATGCTGCCGCGCGTGCCGGGAAGCGCAAACGCCTTCATATTGCCGTTCACGCCCACCGAAGCCCATGCCGACGAAAAAGACCCCTTCAGGGTGCTCGTTCTCTCGCGCACCATGTTTGGTGTGGTCGTGGTCGACGTTGCCAACAAGAATACGCCCATCACGGGTGCCCAGGTCACGCTCACATCGCGCTATGCCGCAGGCAAGCAACTCGCCGCCACGACCGATGACTAAGGCACGGCCATCTTTGAGGTCGCGCCGCTTTCGGAAGGCTACGTGGACGAGGCAACGCTTCTCGACGCGTACGACTTTAACGGCGGCATCTCCATTAGCATGGCAGGCTACCGCGATGTCGAGATTCCCCTCGAGCGTATCCAGGGCGGCACCGCCATAACCGCTCCAACGCGTCCGCTTTCCGACGGCGAGCCGTACTTTCGACAGCTCACGTTCGACGAATGGGACATCCAGTACGCCGATGCTACGTTCATGGCATTGCCGAAGGACGACACGGCAAACGAGCAGCCCGATACGCACGCCTTTACCGTGCAGGCACATCTGCCACAGGGTGGACAGGCAACGCTGCACATCAACAAAGTGACGCCTGCCGCGGGCAGCTCACCCGAAAGCGTCACGCAGATTGGCCAAGTCAAGGCCAGCGCATCGGGCGCGGATAATCTGGCAATGTTCACACTCGAAGACAAGTTCCTCGATGCAGCGTCAAACCTTCTGGAAGAAGGGTGCAGGCTGCGCTTCGTCCTCGACTATCAGGGTAAAACCTACACGCTCTCCTCCCCCATGGCCGTTGTCACCGCGCCGGCCGCAAAGGCGGAATCGGGCTCGACCACTATCATTCCCACCACCATGGACCAAGAGATCACTCCGTTTGATTTCCCCGCATCGTTTCCCGGCATCGGCGGCAACAAGTTCACCTGCTGGATGCCCTCGTTCCCCATTTTGTTCGATTTCTCGTTTGCCGGGTACGTACTGTTTGGCGGAGGATACAAACCGGTCGGCTACATGAACGATTCGGGTAATCCGGATCCGGAGTACTGGAAGAAGTCGCCGCGCGAGTCGGGTGCCAAGCAGGCAAACCGCTACCTCGACGAAATGGAGGGGAAGTGGAATCAGTACAAGAGCATGAGTGCCGGTTCGGGCACCGATCCAAGGAACACCAAGCTCCTTCGCCACCACTGTACGCCGCTGTTCACGATGGATATCGCCACACAGCTGTACGGCTCGCTCGCCTACGATTGGGTGGGCAAAACCTGGGGTAGCAACAACGACCCCGCATACGGCAATATTAAAGCCCTCTTCCAGGTAAGAACCGACCTCAATTGGACCGAGCAGTTTACCCTAGGACCGGTGCCGTTTTTCCTAAACGTCAACCCCTGGGTGCTGGCGAAGCTGGCGCTCGCCGTGGGTGCCCACACGCACGGCAGCGGCGCGGCGTTTTTTAAAAACATTTCGCTCGACTATTCAAACACCTCGGGCTCATTCACCATCCAGATCGGGCTTGCCGTCACCTTTGGCGCCGGCGTTGCAGGCGTCGCTTCGTCTGCCGTGCGCGGCGCCGCATCCCTCACGCTGTTCATTGGGTACGAGAAGGCAGATGGACACCAGCTTCCGCGACTGCGCGTTGGTGCAGACGTCGATGTCGATGTGATACTCCAGTTCGTAATGTTCAAGTGGACCACCAAGGCTTGGTCGGGGTCGTGGCCCACACTCCTCGATTCGTGGAATATGTCGGTAAACAATGGCAACCAGTATGTGCTCCAGCGCTCTGAGCTCGCATTGGGTGGAGATACGCCTTACACGTTGGATGCCCACTTCGGCACGCCCAGCGACATCGAGGCGGGCGGCGTGCCGCAATTTATCGCATCGGCCACCATCGTCACCAACGCCGAGCTGCTCGCACGCGCCGAGGTTAAGGCCACCGCAAGGAATGTCGCACCTGTCGTGCGCGATTGGGATCAAGCGGTCACGCGCATTGAGCTCGAGGCGGATGCAGAAAGCGACGACACGGGACAAATCGAGCATTTCGTCCATACACTGATAGAGAACGACGAAAACGCCGCGCCGATGTATAAGTACACCCATATCGGGCAGGCGACGAACGCCGTTGCGGACCCCAACGCCAATTCTGCTGGTGTATCGGAGGACGAGCGTGGCGGCATCAAGCCCTCGAGCGACAACGTGCTGTTTACTGGCGTGCTCAGCGAAGCCCACATGAAGCTGGCGATTATCGCCGGCGTAGAATGCCTGTTCCGTATCGCCTCGGTGCGCTACGGCGACAATGGCCGCTCGCGCCTGGTGGTGCACACAAAGGTAAACGGCACGTGGTCCGCTCCCATGCCCGTGGACTTCCCCCTTGGGTTTGGCGAGGGCGACGTGGAGCGCGACGGCATATACGATTACGACTTCGACGTGGTGGAATATACGGACGGGAGAGAAAACAAAGACGCCTACGTATTGCTGGTCTCGGGAGAGCGCCCCGAAGGCGACGCAACCCGGTTCGATACGGCAAGCACAGCCGGCATACTGTCCGTTGTGCGCCTGCGCATAAGCAACGACGGCGTTCGCGTGATATCGCACACGTCGTGGCGCAGCATCTCGCGCGGCCGCCTGCAGGAGGACGGCTACCATTGCCTGCAGTGCCCACGCATCACGGTGGGCAAGACACTTGTCGACGGACGCCTGTCGGGCGCCTATCTCCATCGCCGCGGAGCCACCGCCGAGAAGGCGTTGGGCACCGAGGCAGAGGTCGCGCTCGAGTGCTTTACCCTGTGGTCGGACGATTTGGGCGACAGCCTCACATTCCGTCAGGTCCTCCGCTTTCCGCAGGCACCGTCGAGCATCGAGCTGGGCGCGCCCGAGAATATCAACGGAAAAATGGTGGTGCCCGTTGCATACGAGACTGCAAGCGGTTGTGGCTGCGCATCGTACGCCGTGATCGGCCGGTCTATTGCGGGTTGGGGCGTTATGTCGCCAGATGCCACAGTGCCCCATGCGGTGCCGTGGCCGCAGCACACGGGCTTTTTGGCTACCGTCGACGAGCAGCTGCAGCATATTACTTGGACACGAGGCGCGAAGGCATTTGCGTCGGAGCCCGTGGGCGCCGCGGGCTGTGGTCCGGCGTCGTTCAGCGCGAGCAACAACGGCCGGTGCGTGATGTACGTAGAGAACACCGACGGCAAGGTGGGACAGACCTACGACGAAGAAGGCAACCCGGTAGCGGTGATGGGCAAGCACTTCCGTATCTTCGCCAGCGCCTTGGAAGGCGAGCTGTTCACAGAACCGTTCGTGATGTGTGAGCTCGACCACCCCGTCGATCAGATAACGACGTTTTTGACGTCGGGCGGCATGCTCTCGGCGCTCGCCACGCACATTGTGAGTGCCGAGCAGAGCGAGGCGGAGCTGCACGGCATAGAAGTGCCTCTGGTGGCATGCGCGACGCCGACAGGCGCGGTCGCTACCTCGGGCGCGGTGGTGCCCGGAGCGG
>DAWBYD010000038.1:0-3539 GCA_052278285.1 Collinsella sp.
CGAGACGTCGGTCCAGTTCTCGTATAGGGCGGCGCCCAGGCACTTAGCCAAAATCGAGCCCGAGATATCGCCGCCGCCACGATCGAGCAGCTTGATCTGGCCCTCACGCGTCGCGCCGTAGAAACCGGGCATAACAAAGCCGCCCTGCTGACCGTACTCCTGCACCAGCTCGGAGGTGCGGTTCATGCTGAGCGTACCGTCGTGATGGAACGCAACGACCGTCGCGGCATCCAGGAACGGCAGGCCCAGGTACTCGGCCATCAGGCGAGCGGTGAAGTACTCACCGCGGCTCACGAGCTCCTCGGTGGAGTAACCGCCCGAGCGGGCGCGCTCGGCAAAGGCCGCGAACTCCTCACGGATGGGATAGGTGAGCTCCAGCTCGTCAGCGATATCAAAATAGCGCTGGCCAATGTCCTCAAGCAGCTCCTCACACGACACGTGGTACTTAACGTGCGCATTGACCAGATAGAGCAGGTCGGTCACCTTGGTGTCACCCTTAAAACGGCGCCCGCAGGCGGAAACCACCACAAAACGGCGAGCCGGGTCGGCATCGACGATGGCCTTGATCTTCTTGAAGTGTTCGGCGTCGGCGACCGACGAGCCGCCAAACTTGGCAATCTTAATCATGGGCTGGAGGTTACCTTTCTAAAAAGCCTCTGCGAACCTATTTTGCACGCTCTGATACCATGGTTTCACCGATTGGGACCAAGGCATCCGAGGAGCAGTGTTATATGGGAACTTATCATAGTACACGAGGACGCACTTTATCGTGCTCAAGTAAGGTGGCAATCCGTACCGGCATCGCTCCCGACGGGGGTCTGTTTGTCTCGGACGAGCTCGGCACCCAGCAGGTCGATATCAGCTCGCTTGCAGATAAATCGTACTTTGAAATCGCTCAAGATGTGTTGGGAATGTTACTGAATGATTACACGGCCGAAGAAATTTCGGCGTGTGTCGACGAAGCATACCGCGGCACGTTCGCGAGTGAAGAGGTTACGCCGCTCGTCAAACTCGACGCTGCGCCGGGCGCTGACGCCCCTCAGACCTATGTGATGGAGCTCTTTGGCGGCCCCACGAGCGCCTTTAAGGATGTCGCCCTGCAAATGCTTCCCCGTCTCATGGCCCGCACTTCCGCCAAGGACGGCGGCTCCGAGCGCATCATGATCGTCACTGCCACGTCGGGCGACACCGGCAAGGCCGCACTCGCCGGTTTTGCCGACGCTCCGGGCACAGGCATCACCGTCTTTTATCCCGAGGGCAAGGTTAGCCGCGTCCAGAACCTGCAGATGTCCACGCAGGAGGGCGACAACGTCGCCGTCTGCGGCATCCGCGGCAACTTTGACGACGCCCAGAGCGCCGTCAAGCGCATCTTTGCCGATAAGGAGCTTGCCGAGCGCCTGGAAGCCGCCGGCACGGTGCTTTCGAGCGCCAACTCTATCAATGTCGGCCGTCTGGTACCGCAGGTCGTCTACTACTTTGCCGCCTATGCGCAGCTGCTGCGCGCCGGCGCTATCGAGGCTGGCGACGCCGTAGAGTTCTGTGTGCCCACCGGCAACTTTGGCGATATCTTGGCCGGCTACTACGCCAAGCGCATGGGCCTGCCCGTCGCCAAGCTCATCGTCGCGAGCGACAAGAACAACGTGCTTGCCGACTTCCTGACCACCGGCGTCTACGACCGTAACCGCCCGTTCTTCACGACCATCTCGCCGTCGATGGACATCCTCATCAGCTCTAACCTGGAGCGCATGCTGTACTTCCTGTCCGATGGCGACTGCGAACTCGTTGCCGGCCTTATGGAGCAGTTGGCACAGACCGGTCGCTACGAGGTACCCGCCGAGCTGCTGGCCAAGATTCAGAGCGTCTTTGGCTGCGGCTGGGCCAGCGAGGACGAGGTCCGCGCTGCCATCAAGAGTTGCTGGGACGCCAACGGCTACGTGATCGACCCGCACACCGCTTGCGGCTATCACGTCTTTGAAAAGGTCGCTCCCGCCGAGGGCGCCAAGGCTCGCGTGCTGCTTTCGACCGCCAGCCCCTACAAGTTCCCGCGCGCCTGCTGCGACGCCCTGGGCCTCGACGTTCCCGAGGATGATTTTGAGGCTATGCGCGTACTCGAGCAGGCCACCAACACGGTCGCCCCGACCCAGCTCGCCGAACTCGAATCCAAACCCGTCCGCTTCGAAGACGTCTGCGACGTCGATGAGATGGCCGGCTACGTCGAGTCTGCAGCAAAACGAATGAGCACCGACTAGATCCCTTATTAAGCGCCGGCGAAAGCCGGCGCACCTTCTTTTTATTTAGCTTTCGGGATAATGACGAGCATGCGAGCGGGTCTGGCCGTTTAGTTCGTCGCGAGTTCCGCACAAGCCGGAAAGCACTTAATGTGCTTTCCGAGCGAGCCAGGACTGCCCGAGCAGCGAACTAAACGGCCAGACCCGCCCAGGAGGACCCACATGATCAAAATCACCGTCCCAGCAACCAGCGCCAACTTGGGCATTGGATACGATACCCTCGGCATGGCCGTCAGCCTCTACTCGCACTTTACCTTTGAGCGTGCCGACAAGCTCACCATCACGGGCTGCCCCGAGGAGTTTCAAAACGAGAATAACCTGGTCTATGTGAGCTTTGTCGATGCTCTGGCCGCCTGGGGCGAGCCGGCCTTCCCCGTCGCTATCGACATTCAGACCGACGTGCCCGTCGCCCGCGGCCTGGGTTCCAGCTCCACCTGCGTCGTCGCCGGCATCATGGCTGCCGCCGCGCTGACAGGCCACACCGTCGACCGCGCCGAACTCGTCCGCATCGCCACCGAGGTCGAGGGCCATCCCGATAACGTCGCCCCCGCCATCCTGGGCGGCGCCGTCTGCTCCTTTACGCCGACTGATTCGCTCCCCCAGTGCCTGCGCTATGAGGTGAGCGATCGCTTGCGTTTTATTACCGTGATTCCGCCCTACGAGGTGCATACGAGCGAGGCCCGCAAGGTTGTGCCACAGGAGATTCCACTCTCCACCGCCGTATGGCAAATGGGCCGCATCGCCGGCATGACGCGCGGCCTGGAGACTGGTGACCTCGACCTGATTGCCGCCGCCAACGACGACCGCATCCAGGAGCCCTATCGCCGCCGCCTCATCCCCGACTACAACGCCGTGCGCGACACCTGCCTTAACGGAGGCGCCAAGACCATCTGGATCAGTGGCTCCGGCTCGACCCTCATGGCCGTGACTGACGACACCATCGTGGCGAAGTTCCTGCAGGTCAAGCTGCGCGAGCAGTTCCCCAAGTGTGACACGCACATTCTGACGTGCGACACCGAGGGCGCTCAAATCGAGTACCTGTAGACATCCTCCCCATATACCTGTCCGGGACGGTCGGGATGTTCCCTCAAAATCGTCCTCGCGCATGAAGGCCCCTTGCCCTGCTCCTACGGAGCGACGGACAAGGGGCCTTCGCGCTGACGCTCCTATTTGGCAAGGTGTTTTTTAGAATCCATTTTGCGCTCGGCCTCGAAGGCCTGCCTGTCCCAATCGAGCGGAAGTCCGGCCTCG
>DAWBYD010000039.1:0-5352 GCA_052278285.1 Collinsella sp.
GGCGAGAAGATGTCCAAGTCGCTCGGCAACTTCTTTACGCTGGCCGAGGTCCTCGAGCAGCACTCTGCCGCGGCCCTGCGTCTGCTGATGTTGCAGACGAGCTATCGCTCGCCGCTCGACTTTTCTTGGGAGCGCCTGGAGGGTGCCGAGAACTCGCTCACGCGTATCGCCGGTACGGTCGAGAACCTGCGCTGGGCCGCGAACCATGCGACGGCCGATGCCGATGAGGCAGCATCCAAGGCGTTTGCCGCCAAGGCCGCCGAGACCCGTGCCACCTTTAAGGAGTGCATGGACGACGACTTTAACTCCGCCGGTGCCATGGGTGCTGTCTTTGGCTTTGTGACCGAGTGCAACCAGTACCTGGAGCAGGCGGGCGATGCTGCCGACAAGGCCGCAGTCCTGGCTGCCGCCGATACGCTGGCCGAGCTGCTCGATACGTTTGGCGTCGAGCTTCCCGAGCCCAAGGTCGAGCTGCCGCTGGGCCTGCTGGGCGTTGCCGCCGGCCTGGTTGCCTACACGGGTGACGACGTGGACGAGGCTGCTGCCAAGATTCTCGAGGCCCGCGCCGAGGCCCGTGCCGCCAAGAACTGGGATCTGGCAGATGCCATCCGCGACCAGCTCAAGGACCTGGGCCTGACGATTGAAGATACCGCCGCCGGCACTCGTATCAAATCTCTCTAATCCCCGCGGGTTTCCCAAGCACCCGACCTTGCCGTTCAAACCGTCGCTCGCGTACTCAAGTACGCGTCGCTCCTCTTTCACGGCAATCTCGGGCACTTGGAAAACCCGTACCGACCGCCCGAATTAATATTCATGGGCGGTCGTTTATTTTGTTTCGTTTGATAGTTGTATTTAGGAGGTCACTTTATGGCCGACAATCGCAAGCGTGCACCGCGTGGAGGCAAGCAGGCTGCTTCTGACTCGCGTCCGATTCGCCGCAACGACCGCGCTGCCGCTCCCAAGGGCCAGCGCGAGCGCTCCCAAGCCCAGGCTGCGCGTCCGCAGCGCGATCGCAACCGCGACAACGTTCAGGCTCCCAAGGGCGAGTTTATCGAAGGTCGTCGTGCAGCCGCCGAGGCGCTGCGTACCGGCTTTCCCGTCAAGTGTGCGCTCATCGCCGAGGGCGGGGAGCGCGATGCCGCCCTGTCTCGTCTGGTCGATGATCTCAACGCCGCCGGTGTCCGCATTAAGTATGTGCCGCGTGCGCAGCTCGATGCGCTGTCGAGCCATGGCGCTCACCAGGGCATTGCGCTCGAGGTTGGTAACTTCCCTTACGCTGATGTTGCCGATATCCTCGACCGCGCGGGCGACGGTCCGGCGCTTGTCGTTGTGCTCGACCATGTGACCGACGACGGCAACTTTGGTGCCATCGTGCGCTCCGCCGAAGTCGTGGGCGCGGCGGGCGTCATCATTGCCAACAAGCGCGCTGCCGGCGTGACCGTTGGCAGCTACAAGACTTCCGCCGGCGCCGTCATGCACCTGCCTATCGCGCAGGTTCCCAATATCGCCCGTGCACTCGACGACCTCAAGGCCGCTGGCTTTTGGGTGGGCGGTGCCTCCGAGCACGCCGAGGGCAGCTGCTGGGATGCTCCCTTCGAGGGCCGCGTGGCGCTCGTCATGGGCTCCGAGGGCGACGGCATCTCGCGCCTGGTGCTCGAGAAATGCGACTTTTTGACCAAGCTTCCCCAGCGCGGCATGACCGAGAGTCTCAACGTTGCCCAGGCGACCACCGCGCTGTGCTTTGAGTGGCTGCGCCGCAATGCCGGCGAGCGCATGGGGGAGGAGTAGCGCATGTCCATGAAGAACCGCGCTAAGTCCAAGGCCAAGCGCTTTGGCGAGGGCTCGGCCAAGCCGATTGTTTCGGCCGCGACCTATGGCGTGGGCGGCAATGCGTTTGCGCAGGCTATCGCCGACCCAGTCTCGACGGTGCACTCCAATAAGCCTGAGCTGCTGGTGGTCGACGGTTACAACGTGATCCACTGCACGCCGCGCTACGAAAAGCTCGTGTACGACCATTCCGACGATCCGTATTCCAGCGACGTTCACGATATGGCGCGCACCGCCCTCATCAACGACGTCGCCGCCTTTGCCCAGGGCCGTTACGAGGCCGTAATCGTGTTTGACGGCGCGGGCAATATCTCCAGCGAGCGCCCCAACCTACCGGCCCGCGGCGTGCGCATTGAGTTTTCGCCGACGGGTGTTTCGGCCGATACCGTGGTGCAGAAGCTCTGCATCGAGGCACGTGAGGAAGGTCGCGCGTGCTCCGTGGTATCGAGCGACGGCACGATCCAGGCCGTCGTCATGGGCAAGGGCGTTACGCGCATCTCGAGCCGTATGCTGGTAGACGAGATTAAACAGATCGATAACGACGTTCACGAGGCAGAGGAAGCTCCGCAGATCAAGATGACTCTGGGCAGTCGCCTGAGCCCCGATGCCCTGGCCAAGCTCAAGGCCCTGCGCGGGAGGTAGGGGAGTTGGCGGGGCAATGCTGCCTCGCTAACTCCATTCAGCGATGTCGATCATTCTTTCGAGGCGCCACGTTAGCGCCTCTTTTAGATATGGCAGCCTTGCCGTGAGCGCGTCGTTTCTGGAAAGAATCTCGATTGCCTCGTCAACGAAGCCTTCGAGTTTGTCGCCGTCAAACCAGCCCATGTCCTCGACGAGCAACATTTGTTTGGCGGGGCTTGAATGAAATTGTGCGCTGGTAAAACTGTGCTCTCCCGCCCTAAGCTCCTCTAGTGATATGTTGCACCAGAGCGATGAGCCCGAATCGAAGATGGGGGCAGGTCTGCAAGCTTGCGTGTTTACGTTTCGCACGAGGCCGAAGTTGCGCCAATGACGATCGTAGTTGGCAATGATGTCGTCACATACGATCATGCGGTCAAGGGCATCCTTGACGCCTGTCACCCCGAGCTCCTCGCAGTTTGCTACATATCGCTCGTAGTCGGTTAGCCGTTCATCTGCGTTTGCGTGCTGGTTTACATAGAACGCAGGGACATACTCTTCTTCATCAGTTAAGAAGACATCGCATGTGCTCAGGGCGGAAGTGCCCGTGCCCTCGAGCGAGTAAGGCACATAATCGCAGGCGTTTAGGATGCGACGGTGGAGCGCGGTCGCCACCAGCTCGTTATAAGGTTCCTGGTCCAGGTGCGCTCCTGCCTTATGCAGAATTCGACGTTCGCCCTCGCACGTCCAGTACTTTTGAAGATTGCCGTCCGAGGTGTTATCGGGCTTTGCGGCAGCCGCTTTTCCCTCTGGGGCGAAGGGTGCGATGCTGAGAGAGACGTCATCAAAGGCGTTATTGAAGAAATTGATATCCTCCCAGGTGAGACCGGAACCTTGGGGCCTAATCCAATACTGGTCGGATAAGGAGAGGCCGAGATTTCGCTGGACGAGTTCATCGGGAACATCGACTGCGGCTTCTGCAAGCAGGGAGGCTAGCCCAATGCGTGCGAGCGGGATACCGCGGCCGCGCCACCAGATGCGGAAGGAGTCTAGCGATATGGGGCTATTAGGGCCAAATACTCCAATAGGGGCGTGGGCGTAATCGATGTCGGCACCGATGTGGGTAAAGTCTTTTCGCGATGTACTGTAGACCAGCTGAGCGACTTCGTACGTGCGGTTCATGAGGGTGAACGCGATCTCGCTCTTACCGTGGCCGCGGCGGGGACGTCCCCCCGTTTTGGTCACAGAGCGGAGTCGCGTGTCGACGCTGTCTTTGTCGATGAGCCATACACCAGAAGCCTTGCGGGCCTCAAGTGCTCCGTTTTTTATGAGCTCCTGCACCCTGCGCGGAGTGATGCCGAGCAGCTCGGCGGCTTCTTTGGTAGTAAGCATCGCGAAACCCTTCGCCAGAACGAATAGTTTTATATATAGCAATTGTAATTAAAACTATTCGTTCTGGCGAAGGGTTTTAAGATTGAGGGCGCACTGACAGAAATGAACGGGCCTGGTACGCGTTGTTGCTGGATTTTGCATATTTGTATAACGCCGTGCGGCCTGTTGCGCCCCGTCCGCAATTCCTTTATTCTTAACTCGCTTCGCGTGAAAGCGCCAAGTGTGCCAGTGTGGCGCAACGGTAGCGCAACTGATTTGTAATCAGTGGGTTGCAGGTTCGATTCCTGTCACTGGCTCCATGAGAGTTTCGGGCTCTGTTCCCTTGTGGGACAGGGCCCGTTTCTATTTATGTCGATAAGTCAGCGTGTTTGGCGCCAACCAAGCTTCAGGTTTGTCTCGATCCGTAACACGAGTGGGCTGAAGACCCTCCTTATAGTTACAGATCGAAACATTGCCAAGGGAAGGCCGATAACATCTCGATCCGTAACACGAAGAGGCTGAAAACCGTTCTTACTGTTACAGAATGAGACGTAAGCGGGGGTTTCTGCGAAACATCTCGATCTGTAACAGATAGGGGAGGAATAACCCTCTTACTGTTACAGGTCGAGACATAGGCCGGGGCGAGGTTGGTCATCGTCATCGAGCGTGGATTATCGGACACACGAGCGTGGAAAATCTTCCGCCTAGTGAATGAGCGTGGATAATCTGCCACTTTGGATTCGATGGCACGGCAAAGTGGGAGATTATCCACGCTCGATTTCAAACGGAAGAAAATCCACGCTCGATTTTGCCTGGGAAGAGCAATCTTCTGTCTGGGCAGCCCCGATCTCGACCTATATATAGGTGCAAATAAGCTGGTATCGAAGTTCGATACTGAAGGTGTACTCCACTACAGCAAAGTGTTACCTTGGGAAACGTCACCTCAGTATCCAAAACCACTGTCCTTCATATCCAAACTCAATAAAACCGCAGGTCACGGCTATATAGATACGCCCGGCACCGTGTATCTAGAGGTTTTCGTTGACAGCCCCCAAGGTGGCATCGTATTATCTTCTTTGTTCGCGGGGGCGGCGGTCCAAAAGACCAAAGGACCTGCGGATACTTGAACGATTGGGAGTTTGCCCGAGTGGTTAATGGGGACGGGCTGTAAACCCGTTGGCTCTGCCTACATAGGTTCGAATCCTATAGCTCCCACCCGTCAAGTGCCTGTATAGCTCAGTCGGTAGAGCACTTCGTTGGTAACGAAGAGGTCACCAGTTCAAGTCTGGTTGCAGGCTCCATCCGGCGGTGTAGCTCAGTTGGTTAGAGCACACGGTTCATACCCGTGGCGTCACTGGTTCGAATCCAGTCACCGCTACCATTGATATTAGCGCGTCCTTTATGGGCGCGTCGTTGTTTATTACGTTTTTGCTTAAGCGAAAACCAAAATAAGGAGGAAAAGAATGGCAAAGGAGAAGTGCGAGCGTACCAAGCCGCATGTTAACTTTGGTACGAGCGGCCACGTCGACCATGGTA
>DAWBYD010000040.1:0-3602 GCA_052278285.1 Collinsella sp.
AATGGTATACGGGTGCATCATCGACGTCTTCAATACAGAAGATATCAGTGCGGAGTGTTTTCAAAACCAAGCCCGGCCCCGACCTGCGTTGACACAGCTGGTGGTTCTTGGGCATCGCTTACTGACGGGGTTCCTTGTCTGAATTGGACTTAGTTGGTGGTGCTACTGATCCCGGTCGCTGTCCCGCGCCGTTCCGGCGCGGGAGGCGCGCCGCTGCGGGAGTGCTAGTCGGTCATTATTGGCGCCGAAGCACCGTCCCGTCCCAGCATCGCCCTCAGCTTCTCGAAGCTTTCCTCGCTTAGGCAGTGCTCCATGTGGCAGCCCTCTTGCGACGCGACCTCAGCCGAAACACCCGCATCCTCTAGCAGCCCCACGAAAAAGCAGTGACGCTCCCACATTTGGCGCGCGACCTCCAGACCACGCTCCGTCAGATGAACGTCGCGCTTGCCCATTTCGACATAGCCGTTGCTTTCCAACGTCGCCATGGCCTTGGAAACGCTCGCCTTGGTTACGCCGAGGTGCTCCGCAACGTCGATCGAGCGCACGATGCCCTGACGTTCCGACAGAACGTAGATCGATTCGAGATAGTCTTCTCCGGATTCACGTAGGGCCATGGGCCGCCTTTCGCGATGATTGCTAGTTAGCCTTTGGATACTTTTCACAGCTTACTTTACCGCAAAAGTTGCCCATGTCTTACTACTTTGCCTAAAAGTTAGCCGTGTTTCACAAAACGTGCGGGACGAAAACAAAATGGGGACGCCCCGCAAGGAGTGTCCCCAGGTGCCGGCAGAAAAGGAGCGTCCCAAAGTGCCGAGCCGCAGCTATAACAGGCCAAAGTGCTTTGCGGCGTTGTAGATCCCATCGTCGTCCACGGCGGTCGTCACGTAGGTCGCCGCAGCTTTCACCGTGTCCTGCGCGTTGCCCATGGCCACACTTGTGCCCACGGCCGAGAACATCGACAGGTCGTTCTCGCCGTCGCCAAAGGCAATCGCTTCACTCGCGTCGATGCCCAGGCGCTCCAGCGTCGCCGCCACACCCAGGTCCTTGCCGCCGTTGGCCGGAATAATGTCGCAGAACAGGTCGCACCAGCGCGTGGTGAGCGAATGCGACACGGCATCGGTCACGATATGCTCGTCAACTGGGTCAACAAAGGCACAGAACTGATAGACCGGCGCGTCAAAGGCATGCTCAAACGGCTCCTCGTGGTAGACGATTCCCGCGTTGCTGCCAGCCGTCACCACGCGCTCGGACAGGCGGTTCACAAACGAGTTCTCGCCCTGCATGCACAGTGAGTCGTAGCGCCCCTGCGCCACCTGGTCCACAATCACCGCAACGTCGTCCGGATCGATCGGGCAGCTGCGGTAGACGCCCTTGGCATCAAAACAGTGCTGGCCCGAAAGCGTAATGTACGCATCCCAGCCCAGGTCGAACAGCCAGTCCGGCATCTGGTAGGTCGGACGGCCCGTGGCGATCACGCACGCAATCCCCTGCTCGCGAAAGCTGTCGAGCACCTGCTGCGCCGACGCCGGAATCCGGTGGGTCTTAAAGCTCAGCAGCGTACCGTCGATATCGAAAAACGCGGCTTTGATCATTCTCGCCTACTCCTCGCCCTCGAGCTTTTCGCTCGCCTCGAGCCACGCCATCTCCAGCTCGTCCATGGCGGCGTGAGCCTCGTCGATCTTTGCCTGCTGCTCGCCGAGCGCCGTGTAGTTGGTGGGATCGACCTGGGCCATGGCGGCCTCGGCCTCCTCCACGCGGGCGCGCTGCGTCTCCATCTTGCGCTCGAGCGAGCTCACCTCGCGGCGGAGCTTCTGACGCTCGGCGTTGGAAAGGCCGTTGGGCTGACCGCTCGACTTGGGCTTGTCGGCAGCAGCCGCCGCACCGGTGTCAAACGTGCCGGTCTTGGCGCTCGGCGCGCCCACGGGCTCGCCCTCGGCGGTAGCGTTGCACAGGCGAAGGTACTGGTCCACGCCACCGGGCATATGCGTCAGGTGGCCGTCGAGCAGTGCCCACTGTTGGTCGGTCACGCGCTCCATCAAAAAGCGATCGTGCGTCACCAGGATCAGCGTGCCGGGCCAGCCGTCCAGCAGGTCCTCGACAATCGCGAGCATGTCGGTATCCAGGTCGTTGCCCGGCTCGTCCAGGATGAGCACGTTGGGCTCGTCCAGAATCGTCAGCAACAGCGACAGGCGACGGCGCTGGCCGCCCGAAAGATCGCCGATGCGGCTCCAGAGCTGCT
This sequence comes from Collinsella sp., assembly GCA_052278285.1. Classification (GTDB taxonomy): domain Bacteria; phylum Actinomycetota; class Coriobacteriia; order Coriobacteriales; family Coriobacteriaceae; genus Collinsella. Next base: position 2,240 of record DAWBYD010000040.1, read on the forward strand.
GCGTCGTAAAGCCCAGACGCTCGCAGAGCTTCTCGGGCGAAGTCTCCTTGCCGTCGATGACGTAGTACTTCTTATAGTTGCCGAGCACCTCGCGGATCGTGTCGCCCATGTAGGGTTCGAGCTCCTCGAGCTGCTGCGACAGCACGCCAAAGCGCACTGTCTGGCCAATCTTCACGCGGCCGCGCGTGGGTTCAATCTTGCCCTGGATCACGTCAAGCAGTGTGGACTTGCCGGCGCCGTTCTCGCCCAGCAGGCCATAGCGGTCGCCCGCACCAATGAGCCAGGTCACGTCAGAGAGCACCTGCTTGGGCGCGCCATCGGTATCCGCATAGCCAGCGTCCACGTCGACCACATCGATAACCTGCTTGCCCAGGCGGCTCACGGCTAGGCGCTTGAGCTCCAGCTCGTCACGCACGGGAGGCACGTCGGCGATGAGCTCGCGGGCGGCATCCACGCGAAACTTGGGCTTGGTGGAGCGCGCCTGGGCACCGCGGCTCAGCCACGCGAGCTCCTTGCGCGCCATGTTGCGACGACGCTCCTCGGTGACGGCGGCCATGCGGTCGCGCTCCACGCGCTGCAGGATATATGCGGAGTAACCGCCCTCGAAGGGATCGACCTGGCCGTCGTGGACCTCCCACATACTGGTGCAGACCTCGTCCAAGACCCAGCGGTCGTGCGTGACCACGAGCATCGCGCCCTGGCCGCGCTGCCAGCGGGCCTTTAAGTGCCGCGCGAGCCAGTTGATGGTGCGCATGTCCAGGTGGTTGGTGGGCTCGTCGAGCATGAGCACGTCGTAGTCGCCGATCAGCAGGCGCGCGAGGTCCACGCGACGGCGCTGGCCGCCCGAAAGCTCGCCCACCGTGCCCTCCCAGGGCACATCGCTAATAAGGCCGGCCAGAATCTGGCGCGTACGCGGGCTCGAGGCCCACTCGTATTCGGGTGTGTCACCGACGACGGCATGATGCACGGTGTCGGTATCGACCAGGTTATCCTTTTGGCCGAGCAATCCAATCGTCGTGTCGCGGCGGTGCGTCACGCGGCCGTCGTCGGGCTCCAACGTGCCGGCGAGCACGCTCAGCAGCGTCGACTTGCCGTCGCCGTTTTTACCGACAATACCAATACGGTCGCCCTCGCCCACGCCGAGCGTAACGCTATCGAAAATATGCTTGGTGGGAAACTCTAGGCTGACGGAATCGCATCCCAAAAGAATCGCCATATGCCCTGCTCCTTCGTAGAAATTCAACGTTGTCCATGATAGCAGCGCGCCCCACACCAAACCACCACGAAGGCGCCTGTACCCTTTGTGGTGGTCGATTCGGTAGCAGAGCAAAAGGCGGGCCATCTCCAGCAAGAGATGACCCGC
>DAWBYD010000041.1:0-3765 GCA_052278285.1 Collinsella sp.
ACGGACATGGTCTCGGGCATGGTGATGATCACCTTGTAGCCGCGAGCCGCCGCCACCGAGGCGATGCCGACGCCGGTGTTGCCGCTCGTGGGCTCGATGATGGTGTAGTCGCCGCCGCGCACGAGCTTGCCTGCCTTCTCGGCCTCGTCAATCATGTTCTTGGCGACGCGGTCTTTAACGGATCCGGCGGGGTTGAAGTATTCCAGTTTGACGAGCACGCGAGCCTTGAGGGCCTCGTCGCCCTCAAAGTGGGTGAGCTCCAGAAGCGGGGTGTGGCCGATAAGCTGATCGATGGACGTGTAAACCTTGCTCATGGTGAACCTCCAAAGTGTTCAAATGACTGGATACCGTGTGGTTTTACGGTGTGTGTAGCAGCGAAACCCACAAACCTTATGGGTTGTTCGTTTTGCTGTTGGCAAGCATAGTAGACAGTAAAGCCTAGTAACGCAATAGGAAATAGAAGATTATTACGAGTCGATTAACCATCTTGACCGGAACGGGTATTTTCAAAACCAATATTTCGGCTAGAATTTCTACGGACTAAATGACCGAAAGGCAGCACTATACATGTTGGTTTCTACTAAGGGCAGATATGCCCTGCGCGTTATGGTCGATCTGGCCGAGCACCAGGCAGCCGGTCGCATCCCACTCAAAGAGATCGCGGCGCGACAGGGGATTTCCGAGAAATATCTCGAGAACATTTTGGCTACGCTCGTGCGCGCCAACATGCTCTCGGGCATGCGCGGCAAGGGCGGCGGCTATGTGCTCACGCGCCCGCCCGAGCAATACACGGTGGGCGAGATCTTGCGCCTGACCGAGGGCAGTCTGGCGCCGGTCGCCTGCCTGGATGGCGACTGCAAGGGCTGCTCGCGTTCGGATGAGTGCCCCACGCTCGACGTGTGGAAGAACCTGGACAAGCTCATCAACGACTACCTCGACGGTGTGACGCTCGATCAACTTGTCGCTCCCAACCATGGCTACGACTACGTCATCTAACCCACACCTGCATTTGGGGACGGGGTGGAAATGGTAGATTTTCTCGCCCTTTGAGACTTGGCAAATAAGAAGGCCGCCCATTTTTGCGATGGGCGGCCTTCGTTTTGGGCTGTTGAGACGGACACGGCCGGAATGGCCGTTTTAGTCCTCGGCGATGCTGTCGAGGATGCTGCGCGTGATGGACACCAGGATGCTGCCCATAAAGGCCGATCCAAAGCTGGCGATGGAGATGCCGACGCCCAGCAGGTTGACCGACAGGTAACTCGCGAGCTCAAGCATAAAGCTGTTGACTACGAGCTGAAAAACACCAAGCGTAATAATAGTGAGCGGCAGTGAGATGACGGTCGGGAACGGCTTGACGAGCGAATCGACAATGTTCAGGAACAGTCCCACAAAGGCAAAGCAGACCCAGGTCTCGGCAAAGCCGAAGGGTTGGATACCGGGGACGAGGAACGTGGCGATCGCGATGGCGATCGAGGTGAAGAGCCAGTTAAGCATAAAGCGCATGGCGTGAATCCTTTCTTGCGCCGGGGTTGCTGGCGTCGCGTGAAGCGGCTTGCGGCGGCGACCTGGATGGTTGCGCGGGCGCGCCGCGGTGTTTGGGCGCCCATTGTCTCAAATATTCGTGGAGCTTACGTGCGCATACGGTTTCTAAACGGCGTTCGTCCTGAAAAACGCGCCGCTGGCAGAGAGTCTTGTCGCTTTAGTTTGGTGGTGTGCTACACTGCTACGGGCAAAAGCCACAGGCGTTGCCCTATTGCATAGAACGGGTGAACGATGCCCGATGTCAGTATCAACTTCGATGCCTTTTGGCGGGTTTGGCGGTGATCGATGAATATCGAGAACATGTTTGACAAGCCTGATGTCAAGCAGCTGGTCCACGCATTTAGCCTTTTGGACGACGAGAAGGATATCCAAGCGTTTTTGACCGATATCTGCACGCCGCGCGAGATTTGCGACCTTTCTCAGCGTTTGCAGGTTGCGCGCTATTTGGACGAGGGCGAGCCTTATGTTGAGGTTCAGGCCCGTACCGGCGCTTCGTCCACCACGGTGAGCCGCGTTTCAAAGGCGCTGAACGGCGAGTACGGTGGCTACCGCAAGATCCTCATTAAGTTGGAGGATGGCGAGTAGGCCAGCGACAACATTGAATTACGAAGAACCGTCCCTCCGGGGGCGGTTTTTATATGCCTGCAATCGGCTGGTGCGTTGGGTTCAGGTTGCTTTGTACCAAAAGATGGAACTGCGGTGGCAATGTGTCCGCTTGGGCGGGTAGGATGGATGCATTGATTATTGCGAACGGTTTGAGCGGAGGACCATGCCTGTTCGAATCTATACCACCAATGCCGGCACGGATTTGAGCGATGCCGAGTCGGCGCTGCTTGCCGACCTTATTGCCCGTCACGGGCGTGCCGTGTTGCTGGCACCAACGTTTGCCGAGCTCGATCTGTGCCGTCATGATGCGGCGGAAGCCGGCATTTCGCTGGGTATCGACTACAAGACACCCGCATCGTGGCTTCGCTCGCTTTGGGAGCTTTTGGGCGACGGGCGCGGTTTCGTCGACAACCTGCAACGTCAGATGCTGTTTTCGGATATGATTGCCCGCCGCGACGATGCCGACCTGCAGCCGCTTTCGCGTAGCCAGGGCACGGTGCGCATGCTCGCGCGCATGGCCCGCGATGTGCTGCCGGGTGTGGCGGGGACGACGGCCGAGCGATGCGGTGGCAACAATTGCCAGCCTGAGCCAAAAAGCGATGCCGAGGCTCGTGTGTTTGAGCTTTTGCGTGCCTACGCGGGCGGTTTGGACCGTCGAGATATGGTCGAGCCCTGCGAGGCAGCCGACATTATGGCCGGTGCCCTGGCCGATAGCCTGCCGGCGTGCGCCCGCGCCGTATGCGTGCGCGGTACCACGTCGTTTACGCACGGTCTACTCGAGCTGCTGTCTGCCGTGGCGAACAATGGGGGAGAGGTCGTCGTGCTGCTTGCCCGCGAGCAGGCGGCGATGCGCGAGGAGCTTGCCACGGCATTTGATGCCCGCGGTGTGCTGTTTGAGATCGCGCCGCTGGGGGAGGACGCCGTCGCGTCTGATGTCGCTTGCGGGGCCGCCGCTCAGCCTGCCTTTATTGAGGTCGCCGGCCCCCATGCCCGTGCTCATGTCTATGCGGACGCCATCGATAAGTTGGTGAAAGCGCACAAGGAGTCCAAGGCCGATAAAGCTACTGCAACGCCCGCCGACCCCGTGCGCGTGCTCGTCGTTTCTGCCCGGGCACCCCAGCTGTTCGGCGAGCTCGCCGCCCGTTTGGCGGCGCGTCACATTGCGGCCGAGACGACTGAGTTCACGGCGTTTTCCCAGTCCATCGCGGGCAGGCAGTTTACGGCGCTCGCCAACCTGATCGAGCGTATGAAAGCCGCCGACGAGGGCACCGCGTCCAAGACTGAGTGGTGGCCCGCGCCGGAGCTTACCGACTGGATCTACAGTCCGCTTTCGGGCGCTGATGCCGTCAATGCCCGTACCTTCGATAAGAATATGCGTCTCTCGCGCAGCAAGACTACCGCGGGCGTCAAGAGCCTGCTGCAGAGCGTTCAGGGCCAGGTGAGGGGCGCGCGCAAGGCGACGAGCGACGATAACTGGTTTAAGAACGTACCGTGTGTGGTCTCGGACGTGTTCCAGGCGCTGTGGCGTGACAAGCCCGTGACGGCGCTTAAGGCCATGCTTGCCGTTGCCGAGGCGTTGCCCGATCGCGCTCTAGGCGGCCTTGACGGCCAGGCCCG
>DAWBYD010000042.1:0-2547 GCA_052278285.1 Collinsella sp.
CAGGCACCTTTGTGGTGGTTTTTGCTTTAGTAGATGTGTGGGACATGCCTTACAATCTACCAAGTAGTTCATGACGGGCGAAAACGGAGAGAAGGGTCCTGATGCGTCCTTAATGTTTCATGCGGATAGATTGATTTGACAGACGGTGGCGAATACCCACCGCCCGTATTTGTATGAAACGAGGAGTCTCCATGCTCGCATCTCTTCTCTCAAAACCTCAACCTTCGCTGTCCGCGCAGGCCAAGCGCCTGGTGGCGATGCGCTTTCTCATCTACACCGGCTTCCAGACCAGCTACTTTATCGGCGTTATCGGAACGCTCACCTATGCGGACGACGCTTCGGTCGTCGCGACATCGCTGGCCGTCCTGTTTATGAATGTATTCGTGATCATGGGATCCTTTGCGGGTGGCGCGGTGCTCGACGCCTGGGGTCCGCGCCGTCATTTCTTGCTGAGTATCGTCGGCGCGCTGGCAACCGGCGCGGCGATCCTCGTTTTTGGCAGCGCGACCGGCATCGTCCTGCTCGGCGCGGTGTTTCTGGGCTTTACGATGGGATTCGCCCAGCCCATTGCCACATCCTATCCGGCCTACCTCACCGATGATCCCGTCGAGCTCAAAGACATCAACTCCGCCATCGCCATGTTCTCAAACGTGAGTATTGTCGTCGGACCCACGTTGGGTGGCTTTGTCGCGGCGGCTGCGTCGTCGCGCGCGGTGTTCGTGCTCATGATGCTCTTTACAGTGCTGGCGCTCGTTGCCGGTTGGGGCTTTAAGCCGCAGACCAGCCATGTCGCCGGGGATGCGGATGCCGAATCGGCAGAGGAAGGGGAGCGTGCGGGACAAAGCCCCGACCCCAACACATCTTCCCGCGTCACCTTCGCGACCAGCATCAAGACGGTCTTTACCAACAGCGTCCTCGCGCTACTTTTCGGCATCATCTTCCTCTCGAACTTTGGCTACGGCGCCTTCGACCCGCTGGAGTCGTTCTTCTACCGCGATGTCCTGCACGTCGGTGTTGAGTGGATGGGCTGGCTCTCGTCGGCCAGCGGGGTGGGCGCGGTGCTGGGTGCCGTGCTCGCGCTCCGCTTGCCGCCGCACTTGGTAAACCTAAAAACGCTGCTCGTGGCACTTATGTCCGTGGGCCTGGGAAGCCTGCTCTATGTGGGGACGCCGTACGTGGGTGTGGCCCTTGTCGGCCAGGTCGCCCTGGGCATAGCTTGGGGTGTCGTCAACCCGCTCCACAACACCATCGTGCAAACGACGGCGCCGCTCGAGCAACTCGGCCGTGTGAACTCGGTCATGGGCTTTGGCAATATGTTCGCCGGAGTGGCCCCTCTGGCGGTTGCACCGTGGCTGGCGGCAGCATTTGGCGTACAACGGACACTCGTGGGGGCAGGCATGGTCGTGACGGCGGTTCCCGCGGCGTTGCTGTTGTTTGGCCGCCGACACTTGGATCGTGCCGCAAAGCAGTAAAACCATCACAACATTCGATGAAAATCGCGATTTTGCCGAATAGCGTCGAATGTTGTGATGGTTTGCGTCCCGAGCCAGGCCATCCTGCGGGGCCGGCCACCACAAAGGTGCCTGGCCCCTTTGTGGTGGTTTTTGCTTTGAGGGGCCGCGCCTGTGCCTTGGTATACCATGGACGCCATTTCCGACCACATTCAGCACCGCCGCACAACCCAGAAAGGCCCCCCATGGACACCACCTTCAGCCACATTAAAGCCGTGTTCTGCGATATCGACGGCACACTGCTCACGAGCCAGCACACGGTGTCCCTGCGCACCGTGGCGGCGATTCGCGCACTGCGCGAGCGCGGCGTGCTCTTTGGCCTGTGCACCGGGCGCGACGCCCGCGCGACTGAGGCCATGTACGAGCTCTGGGGTATCGAAGGCCTGGTGGACGTGCTCGTGGGCTGCGGCGGCGCCGAAGTCATCGACCGTGCGCACGGCATCAACGAGCTGAGCTACCCGCTACCGGGAGAGACCATCGCGCACATCTGCGAGCACATGGCAGGCCTGCCGGCAACGCCCGTTTGCCCTCGGGACGGCGTGCTCTATGTGCCCGAGAGCAATGCATGCGTCGAGCACCTGTCGCGTGTCGACGGCGTGCCCTACAAGGTGGTCGACTTTGCCGAGTTTTTGCGCGAGCCGCAGACCAAGGTGATGTTTACCATGGCGCCCGAGGTGATGCCGCAGGTCATCGAGCGAGCGTCGACGTTCGCCGACGATACCGTTAAAGCGGCTGCTCTACAGACCACGCAGCGACTCTACGAATTCATGGATCCGCGCGTGTCCAAGACGCGCGGCCTTGTGCGCGCGGCGGAGCTCAACGACATGGAGCTCCAGAACATCTGCGTGTTTGGCGATGCCGATAACGACACCTGCATGGTGGCCGACGCCGGCGTGGGCGTGGCCATGGCAAATGGCAGCGATGCTACCCGTGCCGCCGCCGACTTTGTAACCGCCAGCAACGACAAAGACGGCATCGCGATCTTTATCGAGGAACATCTGCTGTAGCGCCGGTGGCGAGCCACCACAAAGGGGAC
>DAWBYD010000043.1:0-4094 GCA_052278285.1 Collinsella sp.
AGGCTTCTGATGCCGATCTGGGCGTTGCTTGCGGACGTGGTCAGGCCTTGCTCTTTTCGCATGGCCAGATCATTGGTAAAGTAGCTGAGGACCAAATTGTCGACGCGCTTATGGCAGAGGTCGACAAACTTATTGAGGAGAAATAAATGACCCGAGCAATGTATATGTCTAAGCTTTACGCGCCGACGCTCAAAGAGGATCCGGCGGACGCCGAGCTTGCGAGCCACCGTCTGCTGCTTCGCGCCGGCATGATTCGCAAGGAGGCCGCCGGCCTGTATTCCTATCTGCCGCTCGCATGGCGCTCGATCCGCAAGATCGAGAACATCGTGCGCGACGAGATGGATGCTGCTGGCGCCCAGGAGCTCATGATGCCCATTATGGTCGATGCCGAGCTGTGGCGTGAGTCCGGCCGCATCGATGCCTATGGCAAGGAGCTCGTGCGCTTTGATGACCGTCACGGCCGCGAGTTTGTTCTCGGACCCACGCACGAGGAGACCGTGACTGCCCTGGTGCGCAATGAGCTGCGTTCCTACAAGCAGCTACCCGTTAACCTCTACCACATCCAGGATAAGTTCCGCGACGAGTTCCGCCCCCGCTTTGGCCTGATGCGCGGTCGCGAGTTCATCATGAAGGACGCTTACAGCTTCTCCGCCACGCAGGAGAGCCTGCAGGAGGAGTATGACAAGATGAAGCAGGCCTACGCTAACATCTGCGAGCGCTGCTATATCAAGGCCCTGCCCGTTGTTGCCGACTCCGGTGAGATCGGTGGCGATACCTCCGTCGAGTACATGGCTTTGGCCGACGCCGGCGAGGCTTCGCTCGTCTACTGCGACGATTGCGGCTTTGCTGCCGATGACGAGGCGGCAAGCACCAAGGTCGGCGGGACCGAGGGTCCTGGTGACGGTACGCTCACCAAGGTTGAGACTCCGGGCATGGGCACCATTGAGGCAGTTGCTAAGTTCTTTGGGTTCCCCGAGAACGGCACGCGCAAGTCCCTGGCTCTCATCGACGCCGAGGGCAAGCCTGTTGTGGCCATCGTTCCGGGCGATCATGAGCTCAACGACTGCAAGGCCGAGCACGTCTTTGGCAAGGGCTATCGCATGATGACCGATGAGGAGCTCCAGACCTACGGTCTGCACAAGGGCTTTATCGGACCGGTTAACCTGCCCGAAGGCATCCGTCTGGTGTGCGACGAGAGCCTGCGCGAGTCCAAGCAGTGGGCTTGCGGTGCCAACGAGGTCGATTATCACTTTACCGGCGCCTGCCCCGAGCGCGACTTTACCGTCGACGAGTGGGCCGACCTGGTAACCGTCGTTGCTGGCGATCCCTGCCCGCACTGCGGCAAGCCGCTCTCCGCTGCCCGCGGTATCGAGGTCTCCCAGGTGTTCCAGCTGGGCACCAAGTACTCCGAGGCCATGGGTGCCACCTTTATGGACGAGGACGGCAAGGAGAAGCCGCTTATCATGGGTTGCTACGGCGTGGGCGTGTCCCGCTCGCTCGCTGCCGTCGTGGAGCAGCACAACGACGAGCACGGTATCGTCTGGCCGGTCTCCGTTGCCCCGTACGAGGTTGCTGTTATTCCGCTCGACCCCAAGAAGGGGGAGTGCGCTACCGTCTGCGAGCAAATCGTCGAGGCTCTTTGTGCCGAGGGTATCGAGGTTGTCGTCGATGACCGTGACGAGCGTCCCGGCTTTAAGTTTGCCGACAATGACCTTATGGGCTTCCCGTATCAGGTGATTCTGGGCAAGCGCGGCCTTAAGAACGGTACCGTTGAGCTCAAGGACCGTGCTACGGGCGAGCGCGAGGATGTGGCGATTGATGAGGTCGTCGCTAAGGTCGCCGAGCTTGTGAAGGCAGCGCGCCGTTAATCGACATTTCTGCTAGTAGATGTAATTGCAGGACTGCTCCGTATCTCTCTTAGGACGAGATGCGGAGCAGTCTTTTTTGTTGCGTGAGTATGCTCGACGGGTAAAGGAAAACCCCGTAGCCCAAACGAGCTGCGGGGTTTTCCTATGTGCTTCCGATGCGAAATAAATCGCTCAGATATTACTGATAATCGACGACGTCGATCCAGTTCTTAAGGAACTCATCGTTCACGTTGCGCTTACGAGCGAGCTCGGAAGCGGCGACGATGCTCGTCCACTGACGCACGACCTGCATGGGCATGTCGGCGCGGTCGCAGTAGAGCTCCAGGTAGGCCTCGGCCTGGTCCTTGCTGTTGAGGGCAAAGAGCAGGTAAGTGGTGGCAACGTCGGCAGCAGGGGAGCCCTGGGTGGCATGTGCCCAGTCGCAGACGTACAGCTGGCCGTCGTCGCCGACGATGACGTTGGAGGGGTTGAAGTCGCCGTGGCAGACCTTGAACTCCTTGGTCATGCCGTCCAGACGCTCCTGAAGGTTGTAGCGCGTGGTGGCATTGAGCTGATCGAGGCTGTCGATCATGCGGGCGAACTTATCGCGCTGACGGTTGAGCAGCGGGGAGGTGTAGCCGTGGATCTCGATCTGGAGGTCGACGAACATCTCAAGGTACTCACCAAAGCGCTGGGGCTCGGCAGTCATCTTCTCGGCAAGGGTGGTGCCCGGAACCTTCTCGGTCACGAGCGCCCAGCCGTTGGCGTTCTCGAGCTGGGAAACCTCGAGAGCCTTGGGGCTGCGGATGCCGCACTCATTGATGCGGGCAAGATTCAAAGCCTCGTTGAACACGTCGGAGACGGGCTTGGTCTCGTTAAAGACCTTGACGATCTTGTCGCCCAGGTCGTAAACGACCTTGTTGCCGCGACGGACGAGCTCGGTCTTGGAATCGGGTAGCAGCATGGTTGCATCCTTTCAACGATGCGATAGAAGCGACGGCGGGGGTATGTGAAACACCCGTGCACCCCCGCCGTTAAAACCGTGCTAGAACTAGCAGACGGCGTAATCCTGAGGCTCGCGGCCGTAGTAGGCGTCCAGGTAGAGCTCCTTGATCTCGCTCATGAGCGGGTAGCGCGGGTTAGCGCCGGTGCACTGGTCGTTGAATGCCTGCTCGGTCATCTCGTCGAGGGTGTCGAGGAAGTACTGCTCGTCAACACCGTAGTCGGCGATGGTCTTCTTGACGCCGATGAAGTCCTTGAGCTCCTCGAGCTTCGTGATGAAGTTCTCGAAGACCTCCTTGTCGTCCTTGCCCTCGATGCCGCAGTACTTGGCCATCTCGGCGTAGTTGTGCAGCGCGTTGGGGTAAGGATACTGGGAGAAGGTGCCCATCTTGACGGGAGCCTCGGCGGCGTTGTAGCGCATAACGCGGGTCAGGATGACGGCGTTTGCGAGGCCGTGGGGCAGGTGATGGAAGGCGCCGAGCTTGTGGGCCATGGAGTGGTTGAGGCCCAGGAAGGCGTTGGCGAAGGCCATACCGGCCATGCAGGAGGCGTTGTGCATCTCCTCGCGGGCATGCGGGTCCTTGGCGCCGTTCGTGAAGCTGGAGGGCAGGTTCTCGAAGACGAGCTTGGCAGCGCGCTCGGAGAGACCCTTGGTGTAGTCGGAAGCCATGATGGAGACGTAGGACTCGATGGCGTGGGTCATGACGTCGATGCCGGAGGCAGCGGTCAGGCCGCGCGGGGCGGTCATGCAGTTGTCGGCGTCGACGATAGCCATGTTGGGGAGCAGCGCGTAGTCGGCGAGCGGCCACTTGATGCCGGTCTCCTTGTCGGTGATGATGGCGAACGGCGTGCACTCGGAGCCGGTACCCGAAGAAGTCGGGACGGCGACGAAGTAGGCCTTCTTGCCCATCTCAGGGAAGGTGAAGATACGCTTGCGGATGTCCATGAAGTCCATGGCCATGTCCTCAAACTTGCACTCGGGGTGCTCGTACATCATCCACATGATCTTGCCGGCATCCATAGCGGAGCCACCGCCGACGGCGATGATGACGTCCGGCTCAAAGAGAGCCATCTGCTTGGCGCCGCGACGCGCGCACTGCAGCGACGGATCGGGCTCGACGTCGTAGAAGCAGTCGTGGGCGATGCCCATCTCGTCGAGCTTGGCCTCGATGGCGCGGGTGTTGCCATTCTTGAAGAGGAACTGGTCGGTGACGATGAAGGCGCGCTTCTTGCCCATGACGGTAC
>DAWBYD010000044.1:0-6031 GCA_052278285.1 Collinsella sp.
CAGACCTTGCTGACCAGGTTCATGATGCGGCGATCGCCCTTGAGCAGTTGTTGTTCGCCCTCGACCGTCACCACCGAAAGCCTACCGGCGCCGACGGATTCAAGATTGATAAAGAATACGCCGCGGAGCTTATCGCGATGCGAAGCCAAGAAGGCCTTCATGCCAGCGCCATCACAATCCGAGGCGCCCGTTGCCACAAACCAGATATCGTGACCGAGCAGCTCATCATCGCCCATAGAGGCGACAGCCGAGAGCATATCTTCGGAAGAAGCGCCATCGGAAGACGTAGCGCCACCCTTCCAGCCATCGTTATCGTCCTCGAAGTTACCCCACGAACCGATACCGCGACCGGACTTCTTGGCATCGTAATCGTCTTCGACGCCCAGCCAGTCACTCATGCTGTCCTGCTCGTTTTTCTTTTTACGGCCGAACAGACCACCCAGGCCGCGCTTACGAGACTTGGGTGCCGCCGGGGCGGGAGCCGAAATGGTCTCGATCGGCTGTGCGCCCGACGCAACGGGCATAGGAGGCGCAACGGGTGCCGATGTGGGTTCGGGGCCCTGGGCAGTAGCAAAGGGATCATTGACCTGTGCGGAGGGGTCGGGAAGGTCGAACAGCGACGTGCGAGACGCAACGTTTGCCTGCTTCATAGACGGCAGCGACGGATCGGGGACCGAAGCCAGCGGAGACGAGGAAGGTGCAGGCGACGGTGCCGACGCCGGATCGGGAACATTCATCTGCGGGCGCGGCGATGCCTGGGAGGAAATCTGGGCCATAAGGGAATCGACCGTTTCGTCCTGGGTGGGAGCGACATTGGCAACCGTGGCACCGGAACCACTCGGGGTCGGCATGGTGAAAATCTGCGTGGAATAAGGCCTCGACTCATCCGTCTCGGGAGTCTCGGAAACCGCAGGCACTTCCTCCTGCTCGACCTCGGTCGAATCATCTTGCTCGGCTGCCGCGTATTGCTCTTCGTCAGAGTTGGCCTCGACGGGCTCGTCCTCGGCGGCATCTTGGATTTCGGCAGCATCAACAGGCTCGTCATCGTCTGCCGCGTCGCCCTGCTCATCGGAAACAGGAAGGGGCTCGGCAATCGCGGTGCCCTGTTTTTCAAACGTTATCGTGGAATCGAACTGCGCGGCATCAAACGACATGGTGCTATCGACGTGCTGCTGAGCCTCGAAAGACGTCGTCGCTTCAACAACATCCGCGGACGCCGGTTGCTGGGACTCAAAGGACGTTGTAGCTTCGGCGGCTTCGACGGGCGCGGACTGCATAGCCTCGTTCTGCTCGAACTCTTGCGCCGCGAGCTCACGTGCCGCCTCGGCTGCCTGCTGCTGAGCGATAGCCTCCTGCTCGGCAGCCTCGCGTGCGGCAGCGCGCTTCTCCTCGAAATCGTCGACAAATTTCTTGCCCTTTGCAAACGCACCCTTAAAGAAGTTGGAAGCGCTGGCGCCAATCGACGAGAACGCGGATGCAATGTCGGCATGCGGCGTTGCCGCGGGAATCTCGGCCGAGAAATCAGTATCGCTCTCGTAAGACACGCGCCTCGGTTGTTCAACGTAATCGTCGTCAGACTCGTCCGCAACGTCTTGCGCCGGTGCGGCGGGAGCCAAAATGTCCAGTCCTGCCGCGGGATCGAACGCGGACACCGCCTCGGGATCGGCAACGGCAGCGGTAACCGCGGCAGACTCATCATCCGCAGCGACAACGGGCGCAGGCGCAGCCACGACGGGGGCAGGCTCGGGCTCAAACGTTGGCTCCTCGCCCTCCTCGTAATCGAGCGTGCAGGACTCGGGAAGCATTCCGAGCGCACGGATGGCATCCGAACCAAAGCGGATGTTGCCGGCGGCGTTGCGATAGAGCTTGGGCTCGGGCTCGGCAGACTCCTCCGCCGGCTCGGCAGCGGGAACCTCGTCATTGAACTCTTCGGCTTGGGCAGCCTGATTCTGATCCTCAGGCACGATAGCGCCGATCAGCGTCTCGTCGGCAGACGCACCCTCAAAGCCCTCGATTTGCTCGTCGAAAGCCTCGCCCTGTTCGGGCGCGGTCTGAGCGGCGGGAGCAATCGGCTGACCGAATTCGTCCTCGGCGTAGGTAGGCTCTTCATACTCGATGGTGTTGCCGTAGTCGTTTTGCTGCTGGGCCGCGGCATATTCCGCCGCTGCGCGCGCCATTTCCTCGGCACGACGCTTCTGCTCCCCAAAATAGGTATCGAACGGAACATCGTCGGGAAACTCGTTTTCGCCCTGGAAGGGAGCAACGTTGTCCATAACGCCGAGCATAGCGGCGACAGAAGACTTGTTGCACACCGCGCCAGACGTATAGGGAAGAATGTGGCGGTTAGAGATGATGTTTACCGCGTTGGCGAGTGCAACGAGGGAAGCGAGGATCGCGACAATCCACAGCAGAACCTTGAGCGCGCCGGGGAGCGGCAGAATACGCAGGATGGCAACGGCAGCGGGGGCAACCGTGGCAACGGGCAACAGCTTGGCGATGAGTGCACGATACGAAGCATAAGGCTCGCGGGCGAGCAGCTCAGCACGGGGAGAGTCGTAGTGTGCGACAACGACCACCGGGCGGTTACGCGGGGACGCGAGCGGGCCCGAGGCCTTGTGGTAGGCGATGACATTTTGGCTCACGCCCGTCTTGCCCAGGCGCGAAACCACGGGGTGGCCCGTGCGCTCGAGCACGTAAAGAACGGCGCCGACAATGGCCAGCAAGGTGCCGACCAAGCCGATACCGCCGCCGATGCCCATCAGCAGGGCGCCGGCAAACGCAAGAATACCGGTAACGGCAAATGCCAACCTACTGGGCGCCGGGGCATTGAACTCCTGAACCTCGGGGTCAAAGCCGTGGTTGCGGAAGATCTGAGCGATATCTTCGGCAGCCAAGCGCTCTTCTTCGCTGCATGCCGGCGTAATGCCGGTGTTCTGCAGCAGGTGGTTAATATAGTTCTGGGTGTTCGCCATGTGCGCTCCACATCCATAATCCGACAAATAGGCCCAATGCATGCACATTAGAACCGTATATAGTCGAAAGTATACCCCGAGCGAGCGCAAACGACCGAATTCGGGCCATCTTAACGCCCCGAGCGGACAAGGATATAGCCTAATCTCCATATCGGACTAAAATCATGGCAGCAAACCACCTTCTCATGCGAGGACTCTATGACGGCAAGCGACACGACCGAGACAATTAAAAAGGGAAATTCGGAGCCCAGTTTCGATAAAACGGCTCAGCGCATCCTCAATCTTTTCTTTGTGCTCAATAGCTCCCCCGAACCGCTGACGACCGAGCAGATCGTCTTGGATTCTGACCTGGGATATGGCTCGGGCAATATCGACTCGGATAAGCGCAAGTTTCGACGCGATCGTGACAAGCTGCTCGAACGCGGCATCTTAATCAAGGAGGTTCGCCCCACCGGCGCGCAGGAGACCGAGGAAAGCTCGTGGACAATCGACCGCGAGCACACGTTTGCGGCAGGCGGCCTCATTACCGCAGACGACGCCGATATCCTGCTCAACGCCATCGACCAGACACTAGCGGCCGGCTCATCCACTTTTGCCGCACCGCTTGCCGATATTCGCTCCAAGATTGCCTATCTCACCGGCAGGACGACGGTAGACGAGGCGCCGATCAGCCGCTCTCCCACCGTCGATGCGGTTTTGAGCGCCTTTGCCGAGCGATGCGCGCTGCGATTTTTATATCAGAACGGACGCGGCGAGCAGAGAGAACGTACCGTCTGCGTCTACGGCATGTTCGAGCGCGAGGGCGTGGCTTACTTCTGCGGCCTCGACAACGTCACCGACGACATCAGGACATTCCGCTGCGACCGTATCGTTCGCGCTTGGCGTCCTTCGAAGGCCTACGTCATCCCCGCGGACTTCAACCTCAGCGACTACCTGTTCTTTGAATTCGATTTTGCCGACCGACCGCCCGTTGCAGCCACGTTCTCATTCGCCCCTCAGACGCAGATCGATATGATCAACGGTCTCACGCGTGGGCGAGGTGAGCTCGTACACACCGATGTGGGATGGACCTGGACCGTTGACGTGCGCGATCTTGAAGCCGGCGCCTCATTTTGCATGGCCCACGCCATGGACGGCATGAGGCCCGTGGCCCCCAAATCGCTCAAACAGGCGTGGAACCACCTCATTGAAAGGACGGTGCACGAGTATGCCCGTGCGTAAACTCACCAGCGAGCAGAGACTCTCGCGCGCCATCGACATCATGGAGGCCCTCTACGCCGCCGGCGAGAGCGGCATGACACGGACCGAGATTTGCAGTCGCTTTGACATCACGGGGGTATCGCTCGACGAGATTCTCGAGATCGTCTCGACGCTCGCGGACCGAGAATCGGGCGCGCGCATCATCTGCGAATGCCGCGGCGAGCGTGTGGTCCTCACCGGTGACGCCGGGCGTGTGCTACCGCTGCGCTTGAGTGCCGCCGAGGGCGCTGTGCTCAACCATGAACTTGAATCGTTGGGGATCGAGCCGCATACGGCAGCTCGGATTCGACATGCCCTTCTACCCGAAGAGCTCGGCTATAACCAGCGCGTCTTTGACACCGTCAACCACGGGTCGCACTGGCAGCAGCTGAGCTGCGCCATTCAGGACGGTGTTCGCTGCCGCATCTCGTATCGCTCGATGGACGATGCACGGCCACGTGAGCGTCTGGTCGACCCCTTGCGCATTACGGCAAACGGCGACCAAACATACCTGATTGCCTGGGACATCGCGGTCGATGAGCAGCGCACCTATCGCATGGATAAAATCGAGGGACTCGCCTTGACGGAAGACTCCGTCGTGCCTCATGCACCGGACGTCACATCCCTCCACGATTCCCTTGCTCGGACGCAGCGTAGCGCAAAGCTCTTGATGCCATTCGATATGGCGGAGCATCTGGACTGGGCCGGCATCACCCTAATCGAGCGCAGCGGGGCAGACATGGCAACGGTAACCGTGCATTATGGCTCCGAGCGTTGGCTACTGAGCCAGGTAATCGCAGCGGGCGGAGCCATCCGCATCTTGGATGACCCCGCCCTGTCAAAGCGTCTGTGCGATATGGCAAACACCCTCGTCTGTCCGCTTTAGCGCCGCCGCTCGTGGCGTGCACGCCACAGTTGCAGATAGTGCCCAATCTGTGCCGATTCGATGCGCTGGTAGGAGCTCGTGGGCAGCGACGTTAAGAACTTCTTTCCGTAGCCCTTCGTCACCAGGCGCGGGTCGGCCAGAATCAGCACGCCGCAATCGGTCGACGAGCGGATAAGGCGGCCGGCCGCCTGCTTGACCTCGAGCACCGCCTCGGGCAGCGAATAGCGCGCCCAAGCGCGGTCTTCACGCAGGTTGCGCTCGCACGAGAGCGGGTCCGTGGGGCTCGAGAACGGCAGCTTGGGAATGATGACGCAGCGCAGCGTCTCGCCGCTGGCGTCGAATCCCTCCCAGAAGGCCTTAAGCGCAAAAAGCGATGAAGTCGGCTCGCTGATAAACCGGTCGCGCAGGCGACGAGGAGATGAGTTGCGCTGCTGGCAGTTGAGTTCCAGACCCGCACGGGCCATCTTGGGCTCAACGCGGGCGTACAGGTCTTCCATGTCGCGCCGATTGGTGAACAGTGTGAGCACCGATCCGCCCATGGCAAGATGGGCGTCGACCAGCACGCGCTCGAGCGCCGTAAGATAGCTCTCACGATCGCGCGGATCGGGGATATCACCCGCAACGACTACAGCCATGTTCGAATCGAAGTCGTAGCTCGAGTCCAAGTGCAACGATGAGGATGTTGAAGCACCGATGCGATCGAGGCCGACCGCGTGGTTAAAGTGTTCAAAGCTTTTGGACACCGTCATGGTCGCCGAGGCAAAGATAGCCGTGTGAACCTCGGGCAGCCACTCGGTTGCCAAGGCCTCGCCAATGTCGATGCGCTCTGCGGTCATTGACTCTCCGCCGGCACGCAACCTGCGATTGACCTGCAGCGAATACACGTAGTGTTCATCGGTGCCGTCAATGATGAGTTTGAGGTTCTCGGCCAGCT
>DAWBYD010000045.1:0-2192 GCA_052278285.1 Collinsella sp.
CCAAAATAAACCTGTCCCTTATTGGCAGGTCAGTTAACGCAGTGCAGGTTGAGCATATGCGAGCGAGCGGGCTCCGGGTGCGGTAAGGTGACGTGAAACAAGCGGGCGCTGACCTTTTGGTCGCGCCCGTGAAGTTGAACGTCAGATTGCCGTGCCCGGGGCCCGCGCAGCGCCGAGCAGTTACGCCGTTTGTAAAACGGCGTAACCTAAAGATTCATGTTGCCGTGGATGTAGGGGGTGACCTCGGGGGAGATGTGGCCGCAGCCCAGCTCGCGCAGCGCGGACTCGATGGCGGCGGGCAGCGGGGTCTTGCCCTCGGCATTGACGGTAGCACCGCCGAGGGCGGCAATCTTGGCGACATCTGCGTGAGCGGCTTCGATACGCATGCGGCCGCCGACCAAGCGCGCGCGTACCTGCGCCAGACCAAGATCGTGCAGGTAGTCCTCGCAGGCGCGGATTAAATCGACCTTCTCGTGCGTAAGCTCCTCGCCTGTGGGGACGCGCGTGGCAAGACAGGCTCCCGCCGGCAGGCTCCAAACGGGATAGCCCCATGCGCGCAACAGCTCGCGCTCTTCGTCCTTGGTAAAGCCGACCTCCATAAGAGGGGAGCGTACGCCGAGTTCTTTGGCAGCGCGCATGCCGGGACGGTAATCACCGCGATCGCTTGCATTGCTGCCATCGATGACGATGGGAAAGCCGAGCGACTTAGCGTGGTTGACGATGGCGGTAAAGCCGGCGTGCTTGCAGTGGTAGCAACGGTTGGCGTCGTTGCAGGCTACTTGGGGGAGCTGCAGCTGATCGACCGAAAGATTGAGCACGGGGAGCTTAAAATGCGGTCCCTCATTGGTTTGCCTGTCAACGGATCGCTCAAACGAGGTTTGTTCGGGCGTGCCGATGAGCGGCGTGGTGAGGTGAACGAGAAGCGTGCTGGCAGGCATGATGCGGGCGCAGACCGCGGCCAAAAAGCTGCTGTCGACGCCACCGGAAAAGCCGATGGCGACGCGTCCGTATGCCAATAGCAGCTGCTCGAGCGCTGCGAGTTTGTCCTGAAGCTCCTTTGCAGGTGCGGTAGTGTCTGAAAGCATGAAACGATCCTTGCCGTTGAGTACTCGGTCGAAAACTATAATCCTACTGGGCTGCTTGTCATAAGACTTCTATCTATGTAACGAAAGTGCAATATGGTATATACGTTATATACAAATTGTCAAATACGGTAGAGTTGCGGCAATGCGACAGTGAGAGTCGATGGGGGATCGATATGATCAAGGCTGTTATTTTTGACATGGACGGAACGTTGGTCGATACCGAGCGTTTGGGGATTAAGGCCTGGAAGGCAGGCGCCGCCGAGCTGGGGCTCGCGATTGATGATGCGCTGATCCATCAGTTTATCGGCCGCACGCTGCCCGATGTCATGGACATCCTTGAGGCGCATTACGGCAGCGGAGAAACCGCTGCGGCGATCTATCATCGCCACAAGGAGATTCGCGACGAGATGGTCAAGACCGACCTGGAGCTTAAGGCCGGCGCCGCTGAGTGCCTAGACGAGCTGCTGGCGGCGGGCTATCACGTGGGTCTAGCGACGTCGTCGCGCCTCGTTACGGCCGAGCGCAACCTTAAGATGGGCGGTCTCTTTGACAAGTTTGAAACGGTGACCTGCGGCGAGGACGTTGTGCATGGCAAGCCCGACCCCGAGATGTATCTGCTTGCCTGCGAGCGCGCGGGCTTTGCCCCCGAGGAATGCGCCGTGGTCGAGGATTCGCGCAACGGCTGCGTCTCTGGCATCACGGCCGGCTGCCATGTCTTTGCCGTTCCTGACATTGTTCCGCTGCCGCAGGACGTGGTGGATGGCTGTGAGGCCGTGCTCGACACGTTGTTCGACCTGGCGGCGGCAGTCGTCAAGGCCGTGCGTTAGACAATTGCGGCGTTGAAACGAGCAATTGCCCACGTTTGCGCTTAAGCAAAAGGGGCCCGGCAATGGTCGGGCCCCTTTTGCTTAAGCGGTGACTTAGCATACTTGCGGGCGTGCTATAGATACACGCCGAGGTTGATGGCCGTGGCGTCGGTCTGGCTGCTTGCCTGGGTGCTGGCGCGCTCCAGCAGGAACGGCCGCACGAGTTCTTGGCGGTTGATGTCCTCGGCGGCTGTGACCTCGGTGACGGTGCGTGCGGCAGAGCTGACGTGGATATGCTTGG
>DAWBYD010000046.1:0-2434 GCA_052278285.1 Collinsella sp.
ACGTGGAGCTGCACGAGCGTTTGGGTGATAAAGCCATAGGCAGAGCAGATGAGTGCGAGTGCGACGACGACCACGACCTCGCCCGGCGTGCCGGGAAGCGTGAAACCGCCAAAGGTGAATGCCGCGATGCCCGAGAACAGGCCGCCGAAGCCTAGTTGCCAAACGCCCAGAGTCAGCGGATCGACTTCTTCGACAAAGCGCTTGGCCACAATGATGTGTCCGGCGTAGACAAAGGCGGATAACAGCATGATGAGCGCGCCCGGGTTCAGGCTGGTAAAGTCGGCGCCCGAGAGCAGCAGCATGCCGCAGGTGACGATAGCCGTGCCGACGAGCACCTTGCGCTCGGGGGCGCGACGCAGCAGGGCGGCGTTGGCAAACGGCACGATCAAGACCGTCAGGCTCTGCAAAAAGCCGGCAGTGGAGGCAGAAGTGAGGCTGGAGCCCAGGCACATGCAGGTGAGCTCGGTTGCCATGATGGCGCCGATGATAGCGGCGCGGACCATAAGGTCGCGATTGATGCGGAAAGCGCGCTTGTGGAAGAGCAGCAGGCAGGCCGCAAAGGCGATGATGCAGCGCAGCGCAACGATGCTCGTGGCGTTCATGCTGTCCATGCCGATCTTCATGAGGGGATACGAAAAGCCCCATGCGACGGGAACGGAAAATGAGAGCGCGATTGCTTTTTTGCGATCCATGGGGCTCCTTTTGTTACAGAACGGTTTCGTAAAAAGGATTCTGCTCCCAGATGTGGATGTAGTAAAGCGAATGTATCTTCAGTATGATTAAGAAATGCTAATGTTGGCAGAAAAAGCCCTGGCAAAACGTTTTACGTCTGCATTGACGGGGAGGCACAATGGCATCACGGTATCAGATTGTTTGTATGGTGGTCGATCGCGGCAGTCTTAAGGGCGCGGCCGATGAGCTGGGCTATACGCAAAGTGCGGTGAGCCAGGCTGTCAAGGCGCTCGAGCGCGAGTTAGGCACCACGCTTATCGAGCGCGGCAAGCAGGGCGTTTCGCTTACGCGCGACGGCAAGCAGTATCTGCCGTACCTGCGCCAGATCGTGACCGCCGAGGCCGAGCTCGAGGGCAAGCGCCAGGAGCTGCTGGGACTTTCCTCGACTGATATTCGTATTGCGACGTTTACCAACGTGAGTCGAACCGTGTTGCCGCGCGTGATCCGCGACTTTGGGGCCCTGCACCCGGGCGTACACTTTACCCTCAAGCAGGGCGATTACACGCGCAACGCCCAGTGGGTGCACGATGGCGTGGTTGATTTTTGTTTTACGGCACGCGGATTTACCGCTGGGCTCGAGAAGCGTGTGGTCTATCACGACGAGTTGGTGGCATTGTTGCCGGCGGCGCATCCGCTGACGGCAAAGGAAAAGGTGACACTCGCTGACCTAGCGTCCGAGCCGTTTGTGCTGCTGGATGAAGGCGAACAGAGCCTGGTACTCGATGCATTCGCGGCGCATGGGCTGTCGCCGCACGTGACGAGCGAGGTCACCGACGATTACACCATCATGGCGATGGTGGAGGAGGGCCTAGGCGTGAGCATGCTGTATCGCCGTACCGTCGAGGGCATGCGGGCCGATATTCGCGTACGTCCCATCGTGCACGCCCCCTCGCGTGACGTAGTGGCAGCCTGGCGCAGTTGGGACACCATGCCTATCGCCACGAGGCGCTTTATCGACTATATGAGCTCGCATATTGTCAATTAATGACTGGCGTGGCGTTGAGTGCGGTGTTTAGCGGGCTGTCGCTTTGGCTTGGGCGGCGCGATAGGTGCGTGCCGGGTGGCAGAGTAATACCGCCACGACCATAAAGAACGCCGTGGTGCCCAGGCTGATGGGGTAGACCATCATGATGTTCGCAAAGGTGCGGAAGTGCGGGAACACGCAGAACACCCAATAGAAGCGGATGCCGCAGACACAGATCATGGTGATGAGGGCGGGCATGAGCGAGATACCAAAGCCGCGCAGGTAGCCGGACATGTTTTCGTAGAACATGCTAAAGGCGTACGCCGGGAAAATCGAGCACACGCGGATATAGCCGATCGAGACGATGTTGGGATCGCTGTTGAACAGCGATAGGATTTCGCGCCCGAGGCCGACAATAACGATAATCGTGGTGAGGGCAACGATACCGCCTTCGACCAGGCAGACCTTGAGCGTTTTGGTGCAGCGGTCGATCTGACGAGCGCCGTGGTTTTGTCCCACAAAGGTGGTGCAAGCCTGGCTAAAGCTGTTGAGCAGGTTGTAGCACACATACTCCAGGCTCATGGCGGCGCTCGAGGCCGCCATGACCTCGGTGCCCAGGCTGTTGATGGCAGACTGGATGATGATGTTGGCGACGGCAAAGACGGCGCTTTGGATGCCGGCAGGCAGGCCGATCTTGACGATGCGCTTGAGGGCGACGGGGTCGATAGCCAGGTCGCG
>DAWBYD010000047.1:0-8132 GCA_052278285.1 Collinsella sp.
CGGAGATGCGTATAAGAGACAGCTCCTACTCCACAACATGACCGATAAGCTCGTAGCAGAAGCTATCGGTAAACTCGACGGTCAGAATATCGCCCACGGACGCCTCGCTGGCGTCCAGATGCACCGCGCCATCGGAATCGGGCGCCTGGAACCAGGCATGGCCGATCAGCTCGGCGCCATCCTCGGTCTCTTCGATACCGTCGACGATTACCTGGGCTCGCTCGCCCACATGGGCGGCGGTGGCGGCAAAACCGAGCGACTCGGCCAGGTCCATGGCCTCCTGGGCGCGCTCGAGCTTAACCTCCTCATCGACCTGGCCCTCCATCTTGGCGGCCAGGCTACCTTCCTCACGCGAGTAGGCAAAGACACTCGTGTAGTCAAAGCCGACGGTGTCCATAAAGTCGATAAGGTCGCGGAACTCGTCGTCGGTCTCGGTCGGGAAGCCGACCATGGCCGTGGAACGAATCACGATGCCGGGGATACGCTCGCGAAGGTCGCGGAACAGATCCTCGAGCTCCTGGCGCGAACCGGAGCGACGCATGGCCTTAAGAATGCGCGCGTCGCAGTGCTGCACGGGGATATCGATATAGGGCAGCACCTCGGGCGTATCGCGTATCGTCTCGATGAGTTCGTCAGTCATGCCCTCGGGCTGCAGGTAGAGCACGCGGACCCAGACGTTGTGCGGACGCACGGCCTCAGCGACGGCACGCAGCAGCTGTGCCAGATTGCGCGGCGAGCCCTCGGCGACGTCCTCGTCGGCAAAGTCGGTGCCCCAAATACCCGTGTCCTGGCCGATCAGCACGATCTCGCGCACACCGCCGGCAACCAGGTCGCGCACCTCGGAGATAATGCTCTCGGCATTGCGCGAATGATAGCGACCGCGAATGTAGGGGATCATGCAGAAGCTGCAAAAACGATTGCAGCCATCGGAGATCTTGACGTAGGCGACAGCGCCCTCGACAGTGCGCTTGACCTGCGGAATATAGGCTGCGATCTCACGCTCGACACCCAGTACGCCATCGATGACCGCCACGATGCCGTCCTCCTCGTCGGCCTTCACAAAGGCAGCGACCTCGGGCAGCTCGTCAGGCAGGTCGTCGCCATAGCGCGACGGCACACAGCCGCACATGACGATGGGGCAAGAACGAACGCCGTCCTGAACCTCGTTGGCGAGCTCGAGCGTGGTCTCGATGCTCTCGGACGTTGCGGAGGCAAGAAACGAGCACGTATTGACGATAGCGATATCGGCATCCTGCGGGTCGAATGCCTCCTCGTAGCCTGCGGCGGTCAAAAGAGAACGCATGCGGTCGGTGTCAACCTCGTTCTTAGCGCACCCGAGGGTGATGTAGAGCACGGAGCCCAACGGTGTATCCATGTTGGAGAGCGGTCCTTTCGAATGATATTAGCGGTAGTTGGTGAACTGTAGCGGCTGGCCGTAGTCCTGGTCGCGCAGGAACTGGATCACGGTCTGCAACGCATCCTTCGAAGCAGAGGAAACACGCAGCTTGTCGGCCTCGATGGTCACCTTGACCTTGAGTTTTTGGTCCTTGATGTCCTTGTTGATCTTCTTGGCGGTCGCCTGGTCGATACCCTCGACGATATGGCCGAACACGCGCACGGTGCCGCCCGATGCCGCCTGAGGAGCATCCCACGAGACAGCCTTGAGGTCGATGCCGCGCTTGATGAGCTTGGAGCTCAGCACGTCAATAATCTGCTTGGAGACAAAGTCGGCCGGGGCGTTAATCGTAAAGAGCTTGTCGCCCTTCGAAAGCTCGATCGTAGCGCCGGAATCCTTAAGGTCATAGCGCTGGGAAATCTCGCGCGTGGTCTGCTGAAAGGCGTTGTCGACCTCTTGCATGTTGACCTCGGACACGACGTCGAAGCTGGAATCTTTAGCCATGATGTTTCCTTTCGCGTACGAGCGGCTTAGTAGCTATCGTACGAATAGTCGGTAGAATCGGTGGGCGTCTGACCGTCAGTTGCGGTATCGGCGCCATCCGCGGACTGGGCATCGGTAACGTCGGTGGTATCGGCACCATCGGTGGTGTCGGTACCATCAGAACTTTCACCATTCTCGGAATCAGTCGTCTCCTTCTTGGGAACGGAGATCGTCACACGCGCCACGCCCGAGGTCTTGGTGTCGTAACGGACCTTTTCACCGTTCTTGGTAACGGTGACATCGGAAGGCTTGGACGTGGTGATCTCGATCGAGGACTCGGGCGTGTACTCCTGCTCAAAGGGGCCAGTCGCTTGGGCGCCATAGACCGACTTGCCGTCGACCTTGACCTCAATCCACGCGGTCTTTCCCTTGGCAACGGAGACTTTGACCTTCGTGACCTCGTTCTCTTCCTTCTTGGCCGTCGTCTTGGTAGCGTCCGAGTCAGTCGACTCATCCGTCGCCTCATCGGTGTCTTCGTCCTCGTCGACCGTTTCGGTCTTCTTAGAAGACTTCTTGGTCGTCGTCTTGGTAGCAGTGGGCGTCTCGGGCGTGGTCTCGGGCGCCGAAGATGCGCAGCCGCGCAGAAGCACCACGATGAGCACAATCAACAGCAGCGCAACGGCACCGATGCCGGCGTAGACGATACGCGGATCGAGCCCGTTGTTTTGAGGAGTACGTGATCCGCCGCGTCCACGATTGGAGCTGCTGCGGCCACCTCCCTGAGGCATACAGCCACGATTGCTATCGGATCGGCCGCGATAGCCACCCTGGCCCTGAAGGCTGCGCTGACCCGAACGGGGCGCAAGTTCACCGCGGCCTTGATAGCCACGCTGGCCCGAACGCGGAGCCGAAGAGCGCTGGCCATACGGCTGCGACTGAGAACGAAGACGCGGCGTCACCTGCGTGGTATCGGCGTCCGCATAGCCGCCACGAGAGCGACCAGAAGAGACCCCACGGTAACCGCGATCGGAATAGCCGCCGTCGCCGTAGCCGGCACGAGGGTCACGCGCCACGCCTCGGGCAGCGGGAAGTGCACGGTCCTCGGGCATCGGCGTACTGCGGAACCGGTCACGCTGTGAGCGAATCTCCTCGCCCGAACCCGTCTCGGTAATATAACCGGCCTGCTGAGGACGCTGTCCATAGCGGGTCGAACGACCGCCCTGAACCATCAGGAAGCGCCCGTTATCGACCGAGGAACGCGAATTGACGTAGCCGGCGGCGTCCTGAAAACGACCGCCCTGCTGCGACGTCTCGCGTTCGTATGCCATCAGATCGTCAAAGTAGGCATTGACGACCTCGCGCGGATTGAGGCCCAAAAAGCGAGCATAGCTCGAAATCATGCCCTGCGCATAGCCGCGCGGCGGCATCGAAGCAAAGTTACCGGTCTCGAAAAACTCGATGATCTGCGGCCTGATTTTGATGGTGTTGGCGACTTGCTGAATGGAAAGGCCCATTCGGCGACGCTGCTCAAGCAGCATGTCACCAAAGCGTGCAGCCATCAGAATCCTCCAAACTCACGATCTTCACGTGCCATCTCGGCGTCGACAGACTCCAGCGCGGCAAGCCCCTCCTCGTCCAACAGGACCTCGCGCGGCTTGGAACCGTCGGGCGGACCGACGACACCCTTTTCTTCCAGCATATCCATAATACGCCCGGCACGCGCATAGCCAACCTTCAGACGACGTTGCAGGCCAGATGTGGAGCCAAGCTGCGATTCCACCACAATATGGGCGGCTTCCCAAATGAGCGGATCATCGTCTTGCGGCTCGGCGACTCCGGTACGGACAATGCCGCCGCCACCCGCCATGGACATGGAAGCGGGCGCCACGGCAGACAGGATCTCCTCGTGGTAGTCGGGCTCGCTCTGCGACTTGACGAACTCGACGATCTCGTTGATTTCATCATCCGAGACAAAGCAGCCCTGGATACGGCGGGGCTTGCCCCAGTCGACCTTAGAGAACAGCATGTCGCCCAAACCGGTGAGCTTTTCGGCACCCATCTGGTCGATGATGACGCGCGAGTCGATGCCCGTGGCGACGTTAAAGGCGATGCGGTTGGTGATGTTGGCCTTGATGAGGCCCGTCACCACGTTGGAGCTCGGGCGCTGCGTGGCCACGATAAGGTGGATACCTGCGGCACGGCCCAGCTGAGCAATACGCACGATCGAGGCCTCGACATCCTTACCGGCGACCATCATCAGGTCCGAGAGCTCGTCGATGATGATGACCAGGTAGGGCATCTTTTGCGGCGGGTTATCGTAATGCTCAAACTCGCCGGCGGCCTGCTTTTCGTTGTAGGTCGAGATCTTACGCACGTTGAGACGCTCGAAGACCTTCAGGCGACGCTCCATCTCGGACACGGCCCATTGCAGAGCGCTCGCGGCCTGCTTGGGCTCGGTCACTACAGGCACGTAAAGATGCGGCAGACCGTTATAGCCCGCAAGCTCGACGCGCTTGGGGTCGACCATGATCAGGCGAACGTCCTCGGGAAGGGCGCGCATGAGCAAGGTCGTGATGATGGAGTTGATCATGACCGACTTACCGGAACCCGTGGTACCGGCGATCAGCAGGTGGGGCATCTTGGCAAGGTCGGCGACGACCGGCGTACCCTCGGCATCTCGACCGATGGCGAGCTCGAGCGGACCGCCCTTCACATAGGGAAGCACGTCGCCCAGGTTGACGTTCTGGCGCTTGCGATTGGGAATCTCGATACCCACAAGCGAGGTGCCGGGGATCGGGGCAAAGATACGCACCGACTGGGCAGCAAGCGATAGCGCGATATCGTCCTCGAGGCTCGAAATCTTGCTCACGCGCTCGCCCTCGCCAGGTTGCAGCTTAAAGGTCGTCACCGTGGGGCCGGCGATCCAGCCGACCACGCGGGCACTACGACCAAACTCCAGCAAGGTGGACTGAAGCGACTCGGCAGTCTGTTCCAGCTCCTTGTCAGAAGACGCGGAGGAAGCCGACTGCGGGTTGGCATGCAGAATCTCAAGTGGCGGAAGTTTGAGGCCGTCCTCTTCTTCGCCCTCGTTATCTGCGGCGCCGCCGTCCGCTCCCCCATCGCTAGCCGCAGCCGATTCGACAGCACTCAAGGCAGGCGCATCGGCAACCTTGGGATGCTTCAAGAAGTCGGGGATCTGAGGTGCTGCCGAGACAGGATTCACGGCAAACGGCGGCTCAGACTCGTCGATCTTATCGGGGTCGTCTTCCATCGAAAGCTGACCGGTTACCTGGTCGCGCTTTGCATGGCGACGCAGCAGCAAAGTTGTCTTTGCGGTCTCAATCGGAGCCTCGTCGTCCTCGTCATCGCCCTCGGTGAGCTCAATCTCGCTCTCGGACCAAGACGGGTCGGGTTCACTCGTATTGAGTTTGGGCGCAGCCTTGCCCTTCTTGGCATGGCGGCGCGGCAACAGCGTTGTCTTGGCCCGCTCGGCCTCCACGGCCTCAGACACGTCGACAAACGGATCTTCGTCCACGTCCTCATCGTCCAGAATCGGATCGACTTCGCTACCCATAACCGTAGTCACGGCCGCATCGGAGCCCTTTTGACGAAGAATGCTCAGATGCGGACGGGCGACACCAGGCACCGACAGGGCCTCATCGTCACCCCACGGACTCGCGTTGACGTCGGCACGACGGCGCTCGGCAAAATCTGCCGCACGGTCGCGGGCAGAGCGCAAAACGCCGCCCACCGAAAAGCCAATGATGACCAAGCCCACGACGACAAGGCCCAGCAGGACTACCATCGCGATAGGCTTACCCAGGGCATTTTGCAGCGCACTCGCAATAAACGCACCGATGTAGCCACCCGAGGCGGACAGATTTTGCGGCGTGAACATAAGGTCGCACGAGTCGCTCGTACCTGGCACCATCAACGAAAGAATGGAGACGACGGCGATAAAGACCACGGCGCCGCCCGCAACAGAGCGCGCGTTGAGCGGCGAGTCCTCGCCTAAAAAGAGCGTGGCGGCAAACAGCAAAATGACGATCGGCAGCACGTAGGCGCCCAGACCAAAGCCCAAGTGGTAGAAACCGGCAACCGCAGCCGTAACGGGCGCAGTCGCCGGCGAAATCACGGCAATAAAGGACGCAATCGCCAAAACGGCAATGACCACGCCGGCGATATCGCGGTTGGCCGAGGGCTCGACCAAGGGCTCGAAATCATCGAACTCGGACTCGTGGCCCTTATTGGCACGCAGATGGGAACCGGCACCCTTAGCAGATGCCGGTTGGTTGTTGGCCTTATTGCCTTTGGCGTTTTGTGCAGATCCGCGCGCCAAACTAAACCTCCATGACGACCGGGATGATCATCGGACGAGTGCGCGTACGGCTCCAGATAAAGTTGGAGAGCGAGTCGCGCACGGCCTTGCGAATGGCATCGGAACCGCTGCTCGTAAAGCTGAACTTGCCCTTCTCGATCGTCTTCATAATGGACGCGGAGGCATCCTCGGAGAACTGGTCGTCGATGGCAAACGAGACGCCGCGGCCCGAGAACTCGATGGCCTCGATCTTCTTGTGCTTGAGCGAGACGATGGCAACAGCGGTAACCATACCGTCGTTGGCGAGCTTCTGACGATCGCGCAGGACAATGGGGTCGGTATCGCCGATACGCAGGCCGTCGACGTAGACGACGCCGGACTCGACGGGCGTACCGCGCTTAACGATACCGCCGCGCATCTCGAGCGTGTCGCCGTTGTCGAGGATAAAGATATGATCGTCCTTGAGACCCATCTTGCGGGCCAGCTGGGCATGGGCGCGCAGATGCACGGCTTCACCGTGAACCGGCATAAAGTACGTGGGCTTGGCCATGGCCATCAGGAGCTTGAGCTCCTCCTGGCTACCGTGACCCGAAACGTGGACGAGAGCGCGGTTCTTATCCCACACGTCGCAGCCGAGCTTTGCCAAGCTGTTGACGACCTGCTGGACTGCTTTCTCATTGCCGGGAACGGGAGTTGCTGAGAGGATGACGGTATCGCCCTCGTGGATGGAGAGCGTCTTGTGCTCGCCATTTGCCATGCGGGACAGGGCCGATAGCGGCTCACCCTGAGAGCCGGTGCACATGACGACAATCTTGTCGTCGGGCAGGTTATCGATATCGAAGGCATCGAGGATATCGGCATCGTCGATGTTGAGGTAGCCCAGCTCACGCGCCACGCGAGTGTTAGTGAGCATGGAGCGACCGGTCACAACGACCTTACGGCCGCACTTGCGGGCGGCATCGCAGATCTGCTGCAAACGATGGATGTGGCTCGAGAACGACGCGACGAACACGCGACCCGGGGCGTTCTTGATAGCGTGCAGCAGGTTGGGACCAACCTCGGCCTCGGACTTGGTAAAGCCGGGAACCGTGGCATTGGTGGAGTCGGAAAGCAGTAGGTCGATGCCCTGCTTGGCAAAGCGGCTGATAGCGGCATAGTCGGGCGTGACGCCATCGATGGGCGTCTGGTCGAGCTTAAAGTCGCCGGTGTGCATAACGGTGCCCTGATTGGTACGGATGAACACGCCCAGAGCGCCAGGGATGGAGTGAGTCATCGAGAAGAAGTCGAGCGAGATGCCGCCGAGGTTGACATGGCTGCCGCCCTTGACCTCGCGGAACTTGGGGGCGCGGATACGGAACTCAGAAAGCTTGCCCTCGATAAAGCCAAGCGTCAGCTTGCTCGAGAAGATGGGCACCTTGTTGTTGAGGTCCTGAAGCAGGTACGGAAGCGAACCGGTGTGGTCCTCGTGGCCGTGGGTGACGACGATACCGCGGAGCTTCTCCTCGTTCTCTAGAACATAGGTGTAGTCGGGAAGCACCAGGTCGATACCGGGCTGGGAGTCGTCGGGGAACATAAGACCGGCGTCGACGAGCACCATGTCGTCGCCGCACTCGAAGACCGTCATGTTCTTGCCGATGCCGTCAAGGCCGCCGAGCGGGATGATCTTCAAGGGAGATGATTTTTTAGCTGCCATAGGTGAGTGTTGTTTCCTTTCTTCGAAACGGGTCTGGAACAACCGACGGGGCGCTTCTGGCAAACCGACCGCCGGGCACATACAACAATGCATCGTAGAGTCGATGCAATAACCACAGTATGATACCCATTTGCACAACAACAGACCACCCATGCATCAAAGCCCCATCTGAACCTGTGTATCCCGCCGGTCTGGGGCCATCGGGGCCGGGGCGGGTTAAGTTTGCTGCTCTACAGTCCTGC
>DAWBYD010000048.1:0-7288 GCA_052278285.1 Collinsella sp.
AAGCCGGTGCGGATTTGCGCAGCAAATGCGCGGATGTCCCACCGCCCCTACCATATGGAGCCTTCGAGCCCGTGTCCCCAAGGGATGCGGGCGCGTTTCTTTTACACGCCGGCGGGGCTCTAAGTTGCGGTGGAATAGATCCTGTTTATACCGTTTACCAGCTTATTTAGGAACTATTTCACCGCAACTCAGAGGAAGACGGTTAAAGAGCACTCAGGCTCGGGGTCCAGGCGATGGTGGGAGTCGCGCCGTCGAGAACCTCGTTGATGGTGGCGGCCATGCCAGCAAGCAGGCTGTTCTCGCTTACGGTGAGCGTCTTGTAGCCGCCGGCACGCATGAGCTCGCGGATCACCACGGCGCCGGCCAGAATCACGCCCGCGCGCTTGGGCTGCACGCCCGGCAACGCGGCAATGCCTGCAACATCCAACGCAGACATGCGCTCGATAGCGGCCGAAATCTGCTCCATCGAAAGCTCGCGCAGGTGCACAAAGTTCGAGTCGTACGGCTCCAGCTCGTGGACCAGCGCCACGAGCGTGGTAACGGTACCGCCCACCGCGACCAAGCGCTCGGCGCGCTCAAAATCGCTCGGCAGGCTCTCAAAGTAAGCCTCGAACTGCTCGTCCGCCCAGTCGGCAGCGGCAGCAAGCTCGCCGTCCGAAGGCGGCAGCGCCGAGAAAAACCGCTCCGTCCCGCGACGGCAACCGATGTCCAGTGAGCGCGTTCCCTCCAGCGCAAAGACCCCGCGCTCAGGCGCATAGACGCCCGTCGCGAGCTCCGTGGAGCCGCCACCCGAATCGGCGACGATGATGCGCTCGCCTGCAAAGTCGTGCGCTACGCCAAAAAACGTCAGGCGCGCCTCAACCTCGCCCGGAATCACCTGCGGTTCGAGCCCCAGATCGCGCAGGCCGTCCAGCAGCAGGGCAGCATTGGACGCATCGCGTGCGGCGCTCGTGCACGTGGTGCAGATGCACGCGGCCCCAAAGGCACGGGCTTCGTCCACAAACATGCGGCACGCAGCGAGCACGCGCTCAACGGCCGCCTCGCAAAAGCGCCCCGTCGCGTCCACGCCCTCGCCCAAGTCGGTGATCTCGGTATGCTTGGACGATTCCACGATCGCCCCGGCCTCGACCTGCGCCAGCACCAGTCGCGACGACACCGTTCCCAGGTCGATCGCGGCTACCTTATAGCGTTTGCAATCTGCCATTGCGGGCTCCCCTCCGGGCGCTATTTGCCGTTGGACACGACCGTCTGGCCCTCGACGCCGTTAAACCCAAACAGCATGTCGAGCGCTTGGATGTACCACGGCGCGTCCTTACCGACTTCTTCGATTTCCTTGGCAACTTCGCTGGCCTTCTTGGCGTTCGACGACTTCTGGCTCGACGAGGCATCCGAATCGCCGTCCAGGCCCTGCACTTCAATCCTCTTCTCGCCGGGCATCACCAAGCCCAGGTCCTCGGATGCCGCATCCTTGATACCCTCCTCCGAGAGCAGCTTGTCGACGCTTTTTTGCAGCCCATCATTGTATTGCTGGCGAATCTCGACCTGCTTGGTCAAGATATCGCTCGAACGCTTTGCCACGTACAGGTCGCGCACGGGGAAATACAGGCTCACGAGCACCAGGGCAACGACAATGCCGATGAATAGCCCTCGCTGAGGACCGTGGGTAAAGTCGTAGATCGCCTTGACCACCGCGTTGTCGTTGGCGTAGTGCATAAAGTCCGAGCCCGAAAAACGGTTCGAAGGCCTGCTCGACCTATCGTGCGTTTGAGCCGACGAGCGCTGAGCATGCGACGAACGTGCCGGGCGCACTGGTCCATCTGTCGAAGTATTCACTTGAGCATTGGGGCGCGAGGTACTTGCCGGGCGTTGCATGGAGCGGTCGGCGCCGGCGTAGGCGGACCCACCGAGCTGCACCGTGCGCGCACGGCGAGGCGACGGCTCACGCGAACCGGCGGAATAGTACCTGTTGTCGTAAATCTGATCCATGTGCGCCTTGTGCGGTTGAGGTTTGTTTGCGCTAAGTCCTTTAGTTATAGCACGAGCGCCCGCACTGCCTTCGCCAGCCTTTGCTCGACATAAAAAAGGCGCTGAGCCATATGGCCCAGCGCCCATAGCGCTTTGCGGTATCCTGCCAAGGCGAGGCGGAACCGAGTCAGCCTCCCCCTCGCCAAATTCGCCCGTTTAGCGAATGTTGTAGAACGCGGCCTTGCCGGCGTAGCGCGCGCTGCCCTCGAGCTCGTCCTCGATGCGGATGAGCTGGTTGTACTTGGCGATGCGGTCGCTGCGGCACGGGGCGCCCGACTTGATCTGGCCGGCGTTGACGCCCACGACCAGGTCGGCGATCGTGGAGTCCTCGGTCTCGCCGGAACGGTGGCTCACGATGCAAGCGTAGCCGGCCTCCTTGGCGGTCTCGATGGCCTCGAGCGACTCGGTGAGCGTGCCGATCTGGTTGACCTTGACCAGGATCGCGTTGGCGGCACCCAGCTCGATGCCCTTCTTGAGGCGCGCGGTGTTGGTGACGAACAGGTCGTCGCCTACGAGCTGCACCTTGTTGCCAATGCGGCGGGTAAGCTCGACCCAGCCGTCCCAGTCCTCCTCGGCCATGCCGTCCTCGATGGAGATGATGGGATAGGTGTCGACGAGCTTCTCCCAGTAATCAACCATCTGGGCGCTCGTGTACTCCACGCCCTCGCCCTTGAGCTCGTACATACCGGTCTCGGCGTTGTAGAACTCGGTCGAGGCCGGGTCCATGGCGTACATGAAGTCGACGCCGGGCTTAAAGCCGGCCTTCTCCACGGCCTTGGTGATGTACTCGAACGGTTCGGCATTGGTCTTGAGGTTGGGTGCGAAGCCGCCCTCGTCGCCCACGCCGCCGCCCAGGCCGGCCTCGTGCAGCACGCCCTTGAGGGTGTGGTAGACCTCGGCGCACCAACGCAGGCCCTCGGCAAAGCTCGGGGCGCCCACCGGCATGATCATGAACTCCTGGAAGTCAACGTTATTGTCGGCATGCACGCCGCCGTTGAGGATATTCATCATAGGTGTGGGCAGCAGATGGGCGTTGACGCCGCCCAGGTACTGGTACAGCGACAGGCCCGCCGACTCGGCAGCGGCGCGGGCAACGGCCAGCGACACGCCCAGGATGGCGTTGGCACCGAGCTTGTTCTTGTTGGGGGTACCGTCCGCGGCAATCAGCGCGGCATCGACGGCGCGCTGGTCGAAGGCATCGAGGCCCACGACGGCGTTAGCGCACTCGTTGTTGACATGCTCGACGGCCTGCGAAACGCCCTTGCCCAGGTAGCGGCTCTTGTCGCCATCGCGCAGCTCGCAGGCCGCAAAGGCGCCGGTCGAAGCACCCGAAGGCACCATTGCGCGGCCAAAGCTGCCGTCCTCGAGCACGACCTCGACCTCGACGGTGGGGTTGCCGCGGCTGTCGAGCACCTCGCGACCGTAGACGTCCAAAATATCGCTCATGTTGTCTCCCTCTCACTTGGAAACGTAGTGGATGCAAGCGACCGGCTGACCGTGCACCATCGGTGCGTCTCCGTAAGTTAGCCATGTCGCACTTTTTGCATTATGCCCTAAGTTAGCCGAGGGATACACTTGATTTTCGAAAAATTTAGCGGGAACGATGAGGCGTGTCAGCCCGTCGTTCCAGCAGTCTTACTCCTCCGCCTTTGCGGCATCCCACAGGTCGTTGAGGCCGTGGGTCGAAAGCTCGGCAAGATCCACGTGAGCATCGGCCGCCATCTGCTCCATCGCGGCCCAGCGGCGGCGGAACTTTGCCGTGCTGGCGCGCAGGGCGCTCTCGGCGTCGATCCCCTCTTTGCGCGCGACGTTGACCAGGGCAAAGAGCAGATCGCCAAACTCCATTTCGCGCTCGGGCGTTCCGGGGGCCTCGGCCTCAAACTCGGCACGTTCCTCGGCGACCTCGTCCCACACGTCCTGGACCGTCTCCCACTCAAAGCCCACGGCAGCCGCCTTGCGCGACACCTTCTGAGCCTGCATCAGCGCCGGCAGATGCGTGGGCACGCCGTCGAGCAGACCCTCGGGCGCGGCCTCGCCTGCTGCCACAGCCTTGTCCTTGGCGGCCTTCTCGGCAAGCTTGACCTCGTCCCAAATCTTGAGTACCTCGTCGGAGCTGTCGGCATCCACATCGCCAAACACGTGCGGATGACGGCGAATGAGCTTGGCGTCGATATCGCGCGCCACGTCGGCCAGCGTAAACTCGCCGGCATCCGCCGCAATTTGCGCATGCAGCACCACCTGCATGAGCACATCGCCCAGCTCCTCGCGCAGATGCGCCGCGTCGTCCGCCTCGATGCAATCGAGCGCCTCGTAGGCTTCCTCGATCATGTTCTTGCCAATGCTGCGGTGCGTCTGTTCGCGGTCCCACGGGCAGCCATCGGGCTGACGCAGACGCCAGATGGTCTGCACCAGATGCTGCAGCTCGGCCGACGCGTCGACCAGCGTGGACAGATCGCGCGAGCCCTCGGCATTTTGCTGAGCCATGTGCTGCGCCATGGTTATTCCTCCTCCAGGATCACGTGGCGGAACGCACCGCCCTCGTAGATGCCGTAGCTGTGCGTGCCGTCCTTGGGGATGCTCACGCTGCCGGGGTTGAAGAGCCACAGGCCCGGGTGCGCCTCGCTTGCCTCGTTAACCTTGATGTGCGTGTGACCGTAGACGAGCGCGGAGCCCTCGGGCAACGCGGGCGCGTGGTCGACGCTGTTGTGCATGCCGGCGCCAAAGACGTGGCCGTGCGTCAGGAACAGCTCGCGGCCGGTCTCGTCGAACAGCGTGGCGTAGTCGGCCATGACGGGGAAGTCGAGCACCATCTGGTCGACCTCGGCATCGCAGTTGCCGCGTACCGCGATGATGCGGTCGGCCAGGGCGTTGAGCAGCGGGATTACGCGCTTGGGGGCGTAATCGCGCGGCAGGTCGTTGCGCGGACCGTGGTAGAGCAGGTCGCCCAGCAGGACGATGCGGTCGGGCTGCTCGGACTCGATGGCGGCGCCCAGGCGCTCGGCCCAATATGCAGAGCCGTGGATGGCGGAGGCGATGAGGTATTTCATGGGGGATCCTTTCGGGATGGGGTTAATGCGGCTGGGCACGGGATGTCGCCGGCCGCGCTATTCAAATCGCAGTGCCGCGCTCTGGGCCGCCTGCATCACGCGCTGGAGCGGCACGCCGTGCTCGCGGGCGAGACGGGCGCAGTCCTCGTACTCGGGCGCTGCACGCTCGCTGCCGTCGGGCAGGGTGGCCACCTTGACGAACACCTCGCCCCATGGCGTCGTTACGCGCTCAAAGCGGCGTGGTAGGCAAACGCGCTCCATAACCTGGCGACGAATGCCGTTGGTCGTGGTTTCCAAGAAGATGATCGTCTGCAGGCGCTCGATATCCTCGTAGGTGCAGATTACCTGCAGCTGCCAGCCGGGGCGGCCTTTCTTACAATAGAGGGGCAGCCAGTGCACCTCGCGCGCACCCGCCTCGCGCAGGCGGTCGGCGGCGTAGGCGAGTACCTCAGGCGACGCGTCGTCGATGTCGCATTCCAGCTTGACGATGGTTTCGGGCGCATCGGTCTCGCGGGACAGCGGGGATGTGCTATCGCATGGCATACGGTCCGGCTCCTTTCCGCGCGGGCTCGTTTTGTTCATCCAAACGCTAGCACATCGGACGTGGCACAAGCGTGACTTTCGTCCGTCGCCGCCCTCGCCCCCATCCAAACGTGTACGTCAGCCTCCAAACATGTCATTATTTGTCGGTTTTGGAGGCTGACGTACACGTTTTGAGAGCAAGCGAGGCCGCACCACGCGCCGCGCAACCTTTCCAATCGATTTCGATCCCCGGCGTGCCCGGCGTGTTGAGAGCTGCGCCATTACAATGAAGCGGATTCGCTTGACGCAAAGGAGCCGCTATGCCCATGTGCCCGCTGGTCGATTGCCATACCCACACCTCGTTTTCGGACGGGCATGCCTCGTTTGAGGACAACGTCCGTGCCGCTGCTGCGGCCGGCTGCCGCGTCATGGTCTCGACCGACCATCTCACCCTGCCCGCCAGCATGGATGCTAACTGCGAGGTGCAGGTTACTGAGGGCGACCTCCCGGCGCATCGTCTGGCTTTTGAGGACGCTCGCAATCTTGCCGCTCAGATTGCGCCAGAACTCACCTTTATCTACGGTTTCGAATGCGATTGGTACGAGGGCTGCGAGCCTTTGGTTGAGCGCTGGTCCCAGGGCGCCGTCGTGCGCCTGGGCAGTGTGCACTGGATTGGCAACCCAGGCGATATCATGGCCGGTGCCGCGGGTACGGCGGGAACGGAGGACGTCGCTCGTCCCGATACGCCCGATTCGCGCTGCGGCTGGATCGACGATGACACCAACCTGCACGTTTGGGAAAACCTGGGGGTACGCGGCGTGTGGGAGCGCTATGTCGATGACTGGTGCCGCGCCTGCGAGAGCCCGCTCAACTTTGATGTGATGGCTCACCCCGACCTGGTCATGCGCTTTTCGAAGGAAGGCTTTGCGCCCGATTTTGACCCCGCACCGTTTTGGCAGCAGATGGCAGAGTGCGCGCACGATACGGGCCGCCGCGTTGAGGTCTCGACGGCCGCACCGCGCAAGGGCTTGGGCGACTACTACCCCGCAACCGGTCTTTTGCGCTGCTTTGCCCATGCCGAAGTGCCGATCACCTTTGGCTCGGACGCGCACCGCGCCTGCGATATCTGCTGGAACATCCGCGAGGCCCAGGCGCACGCCTACGACTGCGGTTATCGAACCTTCGACATCCCCCACGCCACCGGCGAATGGGAATCCACGCCCCTCGCCTAGCCATCCCTTCATAAGTTGCGGTGAAATAGGGATTGTTTTGCTTGATGAAGCGCTTAAACAGTCCCTATTTCACCGCAACTTCCATGACCCCGTCACACCAACAAAGACTGTCCCAAACGACTAGTGGCGGCGGGCGTTGAGTTCGCCGGCAAGCTCGTCGAGGGTGATACCGTAGCGCTCAAGGGTTACGAGCAGGTGGTAGACCAGGTCGCCGGCCTCGTAGCGGATGTGATCGTGATCGTTATCCTTGCAGGCCATGATCACCTCGCTCGACTCCTCGGCAAGCTTCTTGAGCAGCTCATCCTCGACGTCGGTCAGCAGACGCGCGGTATAGCTCTCCTGCGGCGATGCATCACGACGACCGTGAATCACCTCGGCGAGCCCCGTCAGCGTCTCACCGATATTTCCATCCTGAATGTTTGCGGTGCGCACACCCATAGTTCAATCCTTTCTGGTGGCCGA
>DAWBYD010000049.1:0-12091 GCA_052278285.1 Collinsella sp.
ACAACCAACACATCAACAAACAGCACGAACATCAACCGATTGGAGAAGCTATGACAAACCACCACGCTGAAGACGGCGATAAGAAAAGCATTCTGGATGCCCGCATTGAGCGAGCATATGCAAACGAATATGACGCCGCCTTTGCCGCCGCGACCATCAAGAACTACGCGTCGCTACCGCTCGCGACGATCTTGGCCGACCACCCTCAACTGCTGAAGCGCTGCACAAAGATCATGGGCGACCCCGACATTCGCAAGCTGACAGACCCCTATGCCCCAAAACGCGACAACGATTCGTACGTTCTTACCGTAGGCTGCCTAGCCCATATGCTTACGGCGCTCGACACGAAACTCAAGCTCGAATGGGAACCCGACGAGCGTCATGAACTCGAAAGCAAGCGGAACACCCTGCGCACCGCACTGTTCCTTCCGTTGGACGGCCTCAAGCGCTGCAACGTCGAGCTCAATACACAGGCGCGGCAAAAGCCCGGGACCACAGGGCAGAAAACTCCAAGACCCCATGCGGCCATCGTCGACCGCAACCGATATAACCGCATGACCGCGCATTTTTCTGCCGAGGGAGCAGCCATAAGGACGCTGATCGACCTGCTGTGCCTCCTGAGCATCAACGAGCTATTTGAGGGCTATCTCGCCCTTGTTCCCGCGACGGCACCCAAGTCGGTAGCAAAGATCATCGAGACCTGCAGACGCCAGTTTGAGCGCCATCGCAATGGCAGCGAGATGAACGCCAGCATCGCGCAGTACTACGCGGCTCATTACAAAAATGACGGATGTGCCCCTGTCGAGCATCAGCTGCGGCTCGCCTACACCACGCCCGCCGCAACGCTCTATCGCTTTGGAGCCCTTGGCGCTTGCGAGCCGCACGAACAGGCAGCCTGCCCCACAACCGAGCTCGATCTCAGGCTCGGACGAACCCTGTAGCCCGCCAGCCCCTCCGCGGGCAACAATCCTATTCCACAACACAACCAACAGAAAGGAGTCCTCATGGACACCAATCATTCCCCCATCATCAGCCCCCTCACCATGCGTGAATCCGCCCGAGGCATCACGCTCACCAGCATTTACGATGAGATGCTCGCCCGTCGCGAGCTCTCCGTCATGGGAAACATCGAAACCCCGATGGCCCACGACCTATGCCAGCAGATCCGCCTGCTCGATGCCACCGACCCCAGCCGCCCCATCACCATATTTGTCGCCAGCGCCGGCGGAAGCGTGCGATCGGGTCTTGCGATCTATGACGCCATGCGCCTCGCATCGTGCCCCATCCGCACCGTCTGCCTGGAATTCGCCGCGTCCATGGGCGCCGTGATCTTTATGGGCGGCGACGATCGCCGTATGGCGCCCCATGCAAAGCTCATGATTCACGACCCGCTGATCCCCCAGGGGGCAGGCGGCTCGGCACTTGCGCTGCAGGAAACCAGCCGGCGTCTCATGCAGACCCGCAAGACCCTCACGCAAATCCTCTCGGACCGCAGCGGCCTCACGCCCAAGCGCATCCAGTCCCTCACTGCAAAAGACACCTACCTTTCGGCCGAGCGCGCCGTCGAGCTCGGCTTTGCCCACGAAATCCTCTCGACCACCAAGGAGGTCGCCCATGTCTAACCTCGCCAGCCGCCTCGCCGCATCTGCGTCCGCATCGTCCACCATCCTCGCCAAGGATCGAACGCTTTCCTGCGACACCCGCCAAACGGGACTCAACAACAACGCACTTGTGATCGGCCCCTCGGGAGCCGGCAAGACCCGAAACGTCCTCAAGCCCAACCTGCTGCAAATGAACGCAAGCTACATCGTGCTCGACACCAAAGGCACGCTCTGTCGCGAAGTGGGACCCGTGCTAGCAGCCCACGGCTACCGCGTGCAATGTCTCAACTTCGCCGACCTCAACACCGTCCCGGCCCTTGCGCCCGGCATCGAGCGCTGCGGCTACAACCCCCTGAGGCACATTCGCCGCAAGGCGGACGGCAGGCCCAACCAGCAGGACATCCTCTCGGTGGCAAAGGCCATCTGCCCCATCGAGGACAACAACCAGCCTTTTTGGGATCATGCGGCGGCAAACCTGCTGTCGTGTCTTATCGCCTACGTCACCGACCAGCTACCCGCCGACGAGCAGACGATCAGCTCGGTCATCAAGCTGATCGAGCACCTGCAGGACGGTGCCACGGCCCGATTGTTTGACGACCTGATCACGACCGACCCCCAAAGCTATGCCCTCTCGCTATGGCGGCGCTACGCCATTACGCAAAATGCCGAGCGCATGCACGCGAGCATCGTCGGCATCCTTGCCGAAAAGGTCATGTGTCTGGGATTCGACGGTGCGGCACAGCTCTATCGTGAGTGCCATCAGGTGGACTTCGCTTCCATGGGACACACCCCCTGCGCCCTGTTTATAACCGTGAGCGATATTGACCGCAATCTCGATCCGCTGACCGGCCTCTTTATTTCGCAGGCGTTTATGGGCCTCATTCGTGAGGCCGATAGGCAACCCGGCGGCAGCCTGCCCGTGCCCGTGCGCTTTATGCTCGATGACTTCGCAAATCTGCAGATCCCCCAGATCGACAACGTGCTCTCGATTATCCGAAGCCGCAACATCTGGGCAACGCTGCTGCTGCAGTCGACCAACCAGCTCGATGCGCTCTATGGCGAGGCCCGCGCACGCTCCATCATGGGCAACTGCGACACGCATCTGGTGCTGGCGTTCCAGGATCCCGAGAGCGCCCGGGTGTTTTCCGACCGCGCCGACGCACTGCCCAGCACGCTCATGGCGACGCCGATCGATCGCTCGTGGCTCTTTGTGCGCGGCCACACTCCCGAACAGGTCGAGCGCTTTAGGCTCGAAGACCATCCGCTCTACGGGGAGCTGCCCGAGGCGCAGCGAGACCATGCGGAGGCCGAGCTCTAGACGCAGGGCCCTCGCAGCACGCGACGCTCCGGCGAAGATCCTTAAAGGCCGTGCGCCCCGGGGCCACGGCAAAGCAAAGGGGCCCGCATCCGATGGGATACGGGCCCCTGGCTATAAGGCGCGATGCGTTAACAGCAGCGACTACTTGCGATGCGCGCGATAGAACTCGATAAGCGCTTGAGTCGAAGCGTCCTGCTCGGCCTTGGCGGCGTCGTCGTGGAAGGCAGGGGTGATCTGCTTGGCAAGCTGTTTGCCCAGCTCAACGCCCCACTGGTCGTAAGAGTCGATGCCCCAGACCGTGCCCTCGACAAATACGATGTGCTCGTACAGGGCGATGAGCTCGCCGAGCGCAAACGGGGTCAGCGTGTCGCCGAAGATCGAGGTCGTCGGGCGGTTGCCCTCAAAGCAACGGGCCGGGACGATCTGTTCGGGCGTGCCCTCGGCACGAACCTCGTCGGCTGTCTTGCCAAAGGCGAGTGCCTTGGTCTGGGCCAGGAAGTTGCCCAGGAACAGCTCGTGCACGTCCTGACCGCTATCGGTCGCAGGGTTGGCGGTATTGGCGAAGGCGATGAAGTCGGCCGGAACCACCACAGTGCCCTGGTGCAGCAGCTGGTAGAAGGCGTGCTGACCGTTGGTGCCGGGCTCGCCCCAGAAGATCTCACCGGTGTCGGAGGTCACGGCGCTGCCGTCCCAGCGGACATGCTTGCCGTTGGACTCCATGGTGAGCTGCTGCAGGGAGGCCGGGAAGCGGTGCAGGTACTGGCAGTACGGCAGCACGGCGTGGCTCTTGGAACCGAAGAAGTTGACGTACCAGACATTGAGCAGGCCCATCAGCGCGACGGCGGTGTTCTCGAGCGGGGTGTTGCAGAAGTACTCGTCGATGGCGTGGAAGCCCTCGAGGAACTGCTGGAAGCGCTCGGGGCCGAGCACGACGATCAGCGACAGGCCCACGGCGGAGTCAACGGAATAGCGGCCACCGACCCAGTTCCAGAAACCGAAGGCGTTGGCGGGGTCGATACCGAAGGCCTCGACCTTCTCGAGTGCGGTGGAAACGGCGACGAAGTGCTTTGCCACGGCCTCGGCGTTCTGCTCATCGGAGCCGTCGATGGCGCCCTGAGCCTTGAGCTGCTCGAGCATCCAGGTCTTGACCTCGCGGGCGTTGGTGAGGGTCTCGAGCGTGGTGAAGGTCTTGGAGACGATGATTACGAGCGTGGTCTCGGGATCCAGGCCCTTGAGCTTCTCGGCCTGGTCGTTGGGGTCGATGTTGGAGATGTAGCGGCAGTCGATACCGGCGTCGGCATAGGGACGCAGCGCCTCGTAGGCCATGCCCGGGCCCAGGTCGGAGCCGCCGATGCCGATGGACACCAGCTGCTCGATCTTCTTGCCGGTAACGCCCTTCCACTCACCGGAGCGCACGCGCTCGGCGAAGGCATACATGCGGTCGAGGACCTCGTGCACGTCGGCGACGACGTCCTGGCCGTCGACGATGAGCTGGCCCTTCTCGCTTGCCGGGCGGCGCAGCGCGGTGTGCAGGACAGCGCGGTCCTCGGTAGTGTTGATGTGCTCGCCAGAGAACATGGCGTCGCGGCGCTCCTCGAGCTTCACCTCGCGGGCAAGATCGCACAGCAGCTTGACGGTCTCATCGGTCACCAGGTTCTTCGACAGATCGAAGTGCAGGTCACCGGCGTCAAAGCTCAGCTTGTTCACGCGGTCGGCGTCAGCAGCGAACCAGGCCTTGAGGTCGATACCTTCGGCCTCGAGCTTCTCCTGATGAGCCTCGAGCGCCTTCCAAGCGGCAGTCGACGTAGCATCGATAGGTGCGGCAACAGTTGCCATAGAGTCCTCCTCAGCATACGGGCGCACGCCTCCATGCGCCCGGACATTCAGATGCCACTATTCTAGCGCAGGTCAAGACTACAATCAGCGAGCGTTGCCAATCGGCCCCCAAACGGCAACCGATTAAAAAGGGACAGGCTTATTTTGGCAGGTCAAACGCTTTACCAACCAAAAATAACCCGTCCTTTTATGGCAAATATTAGGCCGCGGCGCAGATGCTACCGAGCAACTCACGCAGAGGAGACCCGATGCCCTCCAGCAGTTCGGGCGCGATAATGGCAAAAACGGGAACCTCACCGGTGCCCACGACAGCAGGCGCCTTGCCCTCCGAGAGAATGCATCCATAAGGGACAAAACCGTCTTCGCCGGCATCGAGCGCCGCCATGCGACGCGCGAGCTCGCGCGCAAAGCCAGCAGTATCGGCATCGCCAATCGCCAGGACAAAGTCCACGCCCTCATCGGTTGCCAGGGCTACGGCCTCATCGACCAAATCGTCTCCCCCGTCGCCCCCGGCCGAACCGCAACGAAAGAGTACGCGTTCGAGCAGGGCACGATCGAGCGAGCCCAGCGCCGCCGAAACGAGCTCATCGCGCGTGTGCTTGTCGCCTCCCAGCACGACCAGTGCCTTGGTGCCGCCATAGTGGGCAACCAATCGCCCGCACCAGCGAGCCACATCCCCATCCGCAACCAAGCGCGTCGGCATACCAAACCCATAGTTGACCATTATCCCCACAACCCTTCCGTGCTTTATGGTGGTATCGATCGTTAGGCTCATGCTACGAAGCGAGCTTTTCCGAGCTGTTTCGCGCTCTTTAGGGCT
Organism: Collinsella sp.; assembly: GCA_052278285.1. Lineage (GTDB taxonomy): Bacteria > Actinomycetota > Coriobacteriia > Coriobacteriales > Coriobacteriaceae > Collinsella. Next base: position 5,576 of record DAWBYD010000049.1, read on the forward strand.
GCGTTAAAACCCCGATGAAGCCGCACGACCATACTTGCCAAAAAGGGACAGATTTTGACGGTGTCCGTGCAAGCGGGTATTATCGAACAGGTATTCGATAAGAACATGTGTTTGATGGAAGGGCACGGATGGCGCACGAGCAGCACACCTATATCTGCATCGACCTCAAGACGTTTTATGCCAGCGTCGAGTGCGTCGACCGTGGGCTCGATCCGCTCACCACCAACCTGGTCGTTGCCGACGAATCGCGCGGACGCACGACCATCTGCCTCGCTATCACGCAGGCCATGAAGGACTTAGGTATTCACAACCGCTGCCGTCTGTTCGAGATTCCCGACGGCATCGACTGCATCAAAGCAGTGCCGCGCATGCAGCACTACATGGAGGTGTCGGCGCAAATCTACGGCATCTATCTGGAATACGTCAGCCCCCAGGACGTGCACGTCTACTCAATTGACGAGTGCTTTATCGACGTGACACCCTATCTGGACCTCTATCACACCGATGCGGAAGGCTTCGCCTGCATGTTGCGCGACGAGGTCCTGGCGCGCACCGGCATCACGGCGACGGTCGGCATCGGCCCCAACCTATTCCAGGCCAAGGTTGCACTCGATATCACCGCCAAGCACGTACCCAGCCGCATCGGCATACTCGACGATGAGACCTTTCGCAAGGAAATCTGGCCCCATCGTCCCATCACCGATATCTGGGGCATCGGCCCCGGCGTGGCAGCACGACTCGAAAAATACGGCGTCTACGATCTGATGGGCGTCGCGGCGCTCGACGAAAACCTGCTTTACGACGAGCTCGGCGTCAATGCCGAGTATCTCATCGACCACGCCTTCGGACGCGAGCCGACAACCATCGCCGATATCCAAGCCTATCGCCCGCAAGCAACTTCGACCACCACAGGACAGGTGCTCTCGAAGGGCTATGCCTACGAGCAGGCCTACACCGTCTTGCGCGAGATGGTCGACAACGCCGTGATGGACTTGATCGATAAGCACGTGGTCTGCGACAGCCTCTCGCTCTTTGTGGGCTACGCGAGCGAGCGCGCCGACATACGCAGGCTTGATGCCAGCGGTACTGCACAATATGTGGACGGATGCGGACACCTGCGCTCGAGTACGTCGAGCATCGAACCCACCGCAACCGCCGGCCCCGAGCTCGCGCCCCGTGCTCCCAAGCCCGTCCAGCGCGATGACGAACGGCGCCGCCTGGTGCGCGAAGCGCAGGCAATCGATGGCATCTTTGTGGGAGAGCATGGTGGCAAACCGCGTGGTGGCTATGCCGCGCTCTTTGCGCACTCCAACGCCTCGCGCAAGCTGCCCGAGCGTACCAATTCGTTTAAGAAGATCATGGGCTATTTCGATGAGCTCTGGGCGCAGACTGTCGATCCCAAACGACCGGTCAAGCGCATCAACCTGGGCTTTAGCAATCTTGTGCCCGAGGAATTTGCCACCATCGATCTGTTCAGCGATATCGAGGCCGATGAGCGCGAGCGCGACCTGGCGCGCGCCGTCCTGGCCGTGAAAGGCAAGTACGGCAAGAACGCGCTCGTCAAGGGATTAAGCTTTACCGCCGGCGCCACCGCGCGCGAGCGCAACGATCAAGTTGGAGGACACCGTGCCTAAACCCAAACAACAGCCCATGCGCCCGCCGACCGCCTTCGAGCGCCTGGCGGACCCCGAGGGCAGACGCCGCGCAGCCGACCCCAACCTCACTGCCAACGGTGCCGTGCGCGCCAACCGCGCCGCACAGTTTATGCCCTTTGCCGCCCTCACGGGATACTACGAACTCGTGCGCAAGCAGGAAATCACCGTCGAGCAAAAACGTGAGCTCACGGAAGAAAAAGCCCTCGAGCTTTCGCAAAAGCTCGAGGGCCTCAAACGCGGCGACTTGGTGCGCGTCACCTATTACGATACGTACGGCTATCGTAGCCGCACGGGCATTCTCGACGAAGCGTTACCCGCATTCAAGCTGCTCAAACTCAGGGATATCGCCATCAACTTCGACGATATCCAGGACATTGAGCTACGCGGACGAGCCTAGCGACGAGAACGCTTGCGCAAGACGAGAGCAATGCCAAGCACTGCGGCAGCTGCAACCAGCAATCCCAAGACCAGCGTGAGGGTCGAGTCGCCAGCGCGAGGCAGCGAGCCGTCCTTCGGAGTCTTCTTAGCGGTCGTCGTGACGGTGGTCGTGGTGCTGCTCGACTGGTCGTTGCCACCCGTCTGGCTGCCGCCAGGCTGATCGCCGCCACCCGGCTGCGAAGGATCGGTGGGTTCCGTCGGATCCGGAGTACCGGGATCAACCGGATTCTCCGAATTCTCCTTGCGCTGGATCCAGACCTGGCAACCATAGAACGGGTTGGCGGTACCAAGGCACAGACCCTGGTTGGTCACCGCAAAGGTGCGCAGACCATGGTTATACGGATCGTTAAAGCCATTGGTCGTCAGCGTCGTAAAGTTCACGCCGTCCTCGGTCACATACATATCAAAGCCGCGCTCGGCATCGCGCAGGTAACACATGCACGTAAGGACACTCTGCAACTTCTTGAGGTTCTCCTCGCTCAGCAGCTTATCGAGCGCATCCTGAATATCGCTCGGCAGCTCGGTGCCATAGGCATCCTCGTACTGCTGCTTAAGGCTCTCATAGCTATCGAGCATGTCCTGATACTGGTCGGCAAAGGACTTGAAGTACGCGATCTCGCCATCGATCTTCTGGACATAAGCGGCGTCGTCCTCAAAGTCCTGGGACATCGTCGCGGCCTGATCGCAAAGACCGCCCGCGGCATCCTCCAGCGCATCGCTCAGATCGCCAAAGCCCTTAGCAACCTCGGTCTTCTCGTCATCGACATCGACGGCCTTGTTTGAATCATCAACCTCAGCAGCTTCGTTCGAATCATCGACCTCGACGGCCTCGTTTGAATCATCGTCCGCAAGCGTGTTCACGGGAACGATGGGGTCGTCAGGCGATTTCTTGTCGAGCAGGTGATCGAGCAGGTCCCTAAGGCGCTGAACCTGAGAGTCCCACTCCTCGGGCGTCATATCGATAATGTCGCCATTGGAGAACTGGCCGATCGGCTCAAGCAGGCTCGCGGTATCAAAGGTACCGATATACAGCTTGCCGTCGAACTTCTGCATGCGCCAAATGTACTGGTTCTCGTTTCGGCCAAAGCCCGAAGTCAGGCCGGAAATACCGCCCTCGGGGAACATGTCGGTGCGATCGCCAACGACGAGCTCCATGTTCTCGTCCTTGTCCATGCGATAGATGTTAACCGACTGCCCAAGATTGGCATTCACAAACGAGCAGTCAACGCCACCCATGCTGCCCTTGCCGCCCTCTTCGGTGTTGGATTTGTTGAACAGGATGCGCTCGAGGGCAATCTCCTCGTCGTTGTATTCACCGATATAGAGGTAGTCGTTGTAGACGATGAGGTTGGCAGCGCCAGAACGGGTACGGGCAGGATCGATGCCAAAGCAGTACTTTGCACCGTCCGTCTTCTGATCGCCGACAATGGGAGTCCACGAATAGCTGCCGTCGGCATTCTTGTCGCCACGGACCATGGCAAACGACTGCATGGAATTATCATCGGGAGCGTTCTCGGGCGTACCGGTGCAGATGGTCGCATAGAGATGGCCATTGTACGAGACCATATCCCAAATGGCGCCGCCGTAGATGCTGTCCTGATAGCGAATCGCCGGATAGCCAAACAGCGTCTCCGAGTTGGCAATCTCGGTGAAGCTGTCCTGGCCCTTCGAGGGGTCAGACGACGTCAGGATTGTCGACACAAAATTACCGTTCGCGTCTTTACCCACATTACTGATGACGAGCTGGCCATCATGGACGCACATGCCGCGGATACCGGTAGAAATGCCCTGCTTGTAGGCAGCACCGTAATCCTGCATGCTCGAAAGGCCCTGATAGACAACTTTGTACTCATCCGTCTTAGGATCGATCTCGTATACAGCAGGCAGGCCGCCTTTGCCGTCATTGGTCCTGACGCTGCCGCAGAAATAGAGCTTACCCTTATAGCTCACGGCATTGCGGAACAAAGGAGCGACGCCGTTGAGCGATTCAGAGAGTAGCAGCTTGGTCTCACCGGTCTTGGTATTGATCTTGACCAAGATGCCGCCGCTGTCCTTGTCGGCCGTGCCGTCCTCCTTCTGCTGTCCATAGAAGAAGGTACCGTTAAACATGGCCTCCAGCGTCAGGCGCATGGTTTCGACATCAAAGGAATCGCCCAGCGTGCTGTTCATGAGCGTCAGCGTGTTGCCCATCGCCGCATAGCAGGTGCCCACATAAAGCCAGTCACCATAGCTCGCAGCCGCCCAAGTGTAGCTCTGGCCGCGATCGCCTTCGTTGTTGGCCGTATTACCATCGGCGCCCGGAACGGCAACGGCACCGTTACCCTGGTAGTCGACGATGCCATCCGGCTGCGACGTTCCTACCGTAGGATGCGAGAGCTTCTCAAAGGAATACCCATTTCCCGCATTGTAGGTAACGGCACCCGATGCGTCTTCGGCGTGCGCCGGCAGCGGCGATACCAAGATAGCGGCAAGCGCTGCCACCAAGCCAAGTGTTCCCACTCGTCTCATAAGGTTATAGCCTCCCCTGTCCTAAAGCCCAGTTTTAGCATTCTTCATTTCTGTCCACGGTTAATTGCAATCTGAGCACAGCAATAATCAGTGTATAAATATACACCTGTAATTTTTTGGACGGGTTCATAGATGCTCGATTGGTAGCGAATTCCGCGCAAACCGTCACCAAACTCCACTTTTGCCGCATCTAAAGGTTATTTTTGCGCAAATTATTGGATGCCGATAGTCACAATGGGCAGGAGGCTGGTACCCACCGGAGAGGGCAACGCCTACATTTTCATAACGTAATAGCCCGCACCCCTCACTGCCGTCTCGAGTGTGTCGCGATCAACCGGGCGCTTCGAGCGCACGCGTGCCGTGTGGTCCGCGTACGTTACCGTAGCCCACACGCCATCAAGCGCATTGAGGGCATTCGTCACATTCCGGGCGCAGCCGTCGCAACTCATGCCGCCGATAAGGAGTTCCTCACGATAGGGGTAGTGGGACTCGTCGGTGTCTGCCACCACAACCTTTTTGGCCTTCTTGCCGCTCGCACCATCGCTGCAGCAACTCTTCCCGTGTGTCGAAGCGGCAATGCGACGCAGTCCAAAAAACATGCCGACGGCAATGACGGTCAGCACGATGAGATTCGCAGGGTTGAGCAAGTCACTCATGCGTTCCCCTTTCAGTAGCACTATCTAGATACCCCCATGGGGTGTCCCCATCTTAACCCAAAATCATGTCCGTTCGGTCAATTAGTTTTCCTCTTCAAACTTTTTTGTTGACCATGGCTTACTTTCGTGTATAAGTTTTCCTAGGCTAACAGTTTAGATCCGTAAGGAGCGACGTGACTCGAACCATAGACATCCCAACGTTTCAGGCAGCAGTCGTGCGCAACTGCTCCCCCACGCTCGCGGGCATCAAGCCGGCATCGCTCTTTACCTATCCAGGCACCTACGCCCACGGGGACGGCTCGACCGCAACAGAAACCATCGCAGAACGCCGAGCACGCCTGCTCAACGTTATCGCCCAGTGCAACCGCGAGCTTGACCCGCTTGGCATCCACCTGAGTGTTTTGGTCTGGCGGCCCTGCGGAGCGCTCGTGTACGTGTACCGAGCCAAAAGCCTCACCACCTATTTCGCGGACCCTTGCGCCAAAACGGCGCTCGCCTCGGAAGGCTACGACACGAGAGACCTTTCGACATGCCTTGTGCATTTGGCATCACGCATCACGCTCGCGAGTAATAACGTCGCGGAATGCGCCTGTAGCCAGACTCGATGCGCACTACCCCAGCAAGCTAGCTGCAGCAACGACTGCACCTGCGAGTTTCCGCACGAAATAGGCTACTTCCTAGGATATCCCTACGACGACGTGCACGAGTTTATCGTCCAGCGCGGCGAGAACTATAAGGTCTTTGGGGCCTGGAAGGTCTACGCAAATGTCGAGCAGGCACTTGCGACGTTTGATGCCTACCGCGCCCACACCCAATACTTCACCTTTGTCTATCAGCAGGGCTACAGCTTGGCGCAACTTGCCCAGGCAACCCGATAGAACATAGAAGCCGTGGCAACCTGCCGCACAACTGAAAGGACTCAACATGAGCAAGATCGCCGTCGTCTACTGGAGCGGCACGGGCAACACCGAGGCCATGGCAAACCTCGTTGCCGAAGGTGCAACCGATGCCGGCGCCGAGGCAGAGGTCATCTCCTGCGCCGACTTCTCCGCAGACAAGGCCGCTGGCTATGACGCTATCGCCTTCGGCTGCCCCGCCATGGGTTCCGAGGAGCTTGAATATGATGAGTTCCAGCCCATGTGGGATGAGGTCAAGGAGACCCTCGGCGACAAGAAGGTCGTCCTCTTTGGCTCTTATTCGTGGGCCGAGGGCGAAAGGAAGGACAACTGGAAGGCGGACGCCGACGAGGAGGGCGTCAA